>CAKAPZ010000065.1 GCA_916720015.1 uncultured Atopobium sp.
TCTACCTGGCCAAACTGAGGAAGCTTGCACGTAAAATCGCACTTCTCGAGCATAAGGCGAGAAATTCCTGAGCCTTCAGAACCCATAACAAGTGCGAGGCGACCTCCCATGGGAGCCTCCCACACGGACTGAGTAGCGTGCTCGGTGGAGCCACACGTCCAAAAACCTGCGGCTTTGAGCTCTTCAAGAGCGCGTGGCAGATTAGAAACCTGAGCGATTGGCAGGTGAAGCACGGCTCCTGCGGAAGTCTTGTATGCTCCAACGCCAACTCGGGCGGCGCGGGCGTTTGCAATAACAACGCCGGCTGCGCCAACTACCTCGGCACTTCTTACGATTGCACCAAAATTTCCCTCGTCAGTGACGTGATCCAAGACCACAACCAGCGCGTTTTCAGAACCGGCGCGCTGAATGATTTCAGAGAGGTCGGCGTAGGCAAATGGCTGCGTACGGACAATAACTCCCTGGTGAGCGCCGTGGCTTGAAAGCGAGTCAAGCACCGGCTTTGCAACACGCTCGACAGGAATGCCCTCCTGCTCAAGCTGGCGTGCAAGCGCCTCAATCTCCTGGTCCTTCTGTCCGCTTGCGGCTTGTACCAGCGCATTCTTCAAAGGAATGCCCACAGTCAGCGCCTCAGCTACTGCGCGACGACCCTCGATAAGATCGGTTGCAGGCTTCTTGTTGCCGGGACGTCCAGCACCAGCACCTCGCTGTCCGCCAGCGCTTCGCTGTCCGCGAGTGTCCTGAGCTGCGCGTGCACCTTGTGCGGAGCGGCCACCCTTTGAGCCCTGGCCATTCTTGGCGCCGAAATAACCGCCCCAGTCGGCAGTCTTCTTGGAGCCGCGACCCGCGCCTCCGCGACCTGCGCCGCCGCGACCCGTAGCTCCGCCGCGACCTGCAGCTCCACCGCGACCCGCGCCTCCGCGGCCTGCAGCGCCCTCGGAGCGCGTGTTTTTAGAGGTAGAACGCTGATTTCTTGCCATAGTTAGTCTGCCTTACGCTTAAGTCGAGCGCCAGCGGCGGTATCTTCAATCAAAAGTCCAAGCTCGGCAATGCCGTCTCTAATTTGATCAGCAACTGCCCAGTTTTTCTGGGAACGAGCCTCCTGACGAGCAGCAAGCAAAGCCTCTGCAGCCTCGTCAGCTGAAGAGCCCTCATAGCCTGCCACCTGGGCAGCAAGCGTCACAAGCTCCTCTGGCAAATCAGAGGTAGACGCTGCCTGAGTCAAATCAATTCCCAAAGCTCCCGTAAGCTCGCACAACATATCTGCTGCACGGAGAACAGGACTTGCGCCAACGTTCTGACCAACCTCTGCAAGATACGTATTTGCAGCAGTTACCAGAGCAAAGATAGCAGCGAGTGCTCCTGCGGTGTTGAAATCATCATCCATCTGAGCGTCAAACTCGCTCTGAGCTGTATTGATTGCCTCAGCAAGCGTGCTATCAGCGTCGGAAAGTTCGTGCTGAGCAGAAGACTGCTTGAAAGCCCATCGGAGATTTGCAACGCAGGTCTTCATGCGCTCAAGCGTACCAACGGTTCCCTCAAGGCGCTCAAACGAGAAATCAAGTGGTGCACGATAGTGCGTCTGAAGCATCAAAAGTCTTACTGCATCTGCAGGATACTTGTCCAAAACTTCCTTGAGCGTGTAGAAGTTGCCCAAGGACTTGGACATCTTCTCACCGTCAACGCGAAGCATTCCGGTATGCATCCAATAATTGGCGAGAGGAGCGTGCCAGGCGCAAGACGCCTGCGCGGTCTCGTTCTCATGATGAGGGAATACCAGGTCAGAGCCACCACCGTGAATGTCAATTGGAGTGCCCAGGTAGCGATGAATCATGGCGCAGCACTCACTGTGCCAACCTGGACGACCTTCTCCCCAAGGGCTTGGCCAGCTAGGCTCACCAGGCTTAGCAGCCTTCCAGAGTGCAAAGTCAAATGGATCGCGTTTCTCGTCATTAACCTCAACGCGCTCACCTGCGCGAAGTTGGTCAAGATCGCGGCCAGAAAGCACGCCATAGTTGTGGTCAGAACGAACCGAGAAGTACACGTCGCCCGAGGGGATCGCATAAGCGTGACCCTGTTCAATCAAAGATTGAATCATCTGAAGCATGGCTTCAATCTCGTGCGTTGCGCGAGGACGAATATCTGGGTCCAGTATATTGAAACGATGCATCTGCTCGATAAACGCCTGAGAAAACTCTTCAGAAACCTCTTGAGCAGTCCTTCCCTGCTCAATGGCACGCTGAATAATCTTGTCGTCAACGTCAGTCAAATTCTGAGCAAAGGTGACCTCATAACCTTTGTGCATCAGATAACGGCGAATAACGTCAAACGAGAGGAAGGTACGGGCGTTTCCGATGTGAATCTGATCGTAAACCGTAGGACCGCACACGTACATGCGGATTTTGCCCTCGTCGATTGGCTTGAACTCTTCTTTTTTATGCGTCTGAGTGTTATAGACAAGCATGCATACTCCTCGCAACCATTGTGTATTGGTGTAAGTATAAACGGTTTGTGGAAAACCTTTAAGTTCCATACCTTACTAATCAAAATTCAATTTTGTTACCATTTACGGATTAGTACTGGATTGTTTTTTTTGTTTTACTAAACTTGACGAATAAAAATTTTAAGAATTTATATTTGAATCAAAACTGCAAAGAACTAGAAGACAAGAAATCTTACTCTTAACAACTTCAGAAGGTGATTCGAATGAGTAAGTTTTTTAACATTATCCGCTACTGTATATCTACCATTCTGGATAAGGGCAGTCTTGCGATATTTCTCTTTTTGTCATTCTTTGTCACAGCGCTTATGGTGATCCAGCCGCTTCTTGTTGGATTTGTAATTAATCTTTTTATTGCAGGAACAACTTGGAATGAAATACTTTTCTATTGCGCTGTAGTTGCCGCACTAGGAATCCTTATTGCCGGCTGCTCCTATCTTGCTAAAACACGCTATTGTCAGTTGCAGATTGATTCTGCGTTTACTATTGAGCGACAGCTAATTGACAAGATTCAACATGCAGATTCATCGTTTTTCTCGTCATATGATTCTGGACATTATCGCCAGACAGTAAATAACGACGCTAATGACGTTTCGATTTTTATACTTACACAATGTGTGAGCTTTGCAACGACTTTGGTCTCCGTCATAGGAACGCTTGCGATTATTTTATATTTGAACCCATTAACCGCTCTTGTAACAGCTGTTTTGCTGTTAGTGAGTTTTATTATCTATAAGCAAATCCAAGCTTCGGCCTATAAAAGATACAAAGAATCTAAAGAGCTGCGGTCCCAGTATGGATCGATTGAACTTTCGCAGTTCACTGATGTAGATTTCATTAGGCGTCATTCCCTCTTTGAGCGTTTCTTTAATCAGCACTATGCCATCAATCAAAAGCTTCGTAGTGCCATTCATGAGCAGTACAAGCTTGAGTTTGGCGTACAAGAATTAAACAATGCTGTGATTGCTGTATTCCAAGCCATTGTCTTTATTACCTGTGCATATCAAATTTTCCTTGGAGCGCTGCAGCCTGGCTATATTGCAACTATTTCAAGCTATTTTGTATCGCTCTTAGGTTCTATTACGCTTCTCATGGAATTTGGTATGGCTTATCAGAGCATTACGGTAAGCCTCAATCGAATTGAGCAGATTCTTGATGTACCTCAAGAGTCCGTTGGTAATATCATTCCATCAGAGAACGTCAATCAAATTACCTGCACAAATGTGTCTTTCTCTTATCCACATACCAATAAAGTACTGATGAACAACTTGTCTTGTAGTTTTGCAAAAGGAAATATATATGCCATTACCGGTGGAAACGGTACAGGCAAATCAACATTTCTGAAGCTCATTAACGGAGAGTGGTCTTCTCACCTATCGGGCACTATTGCTATTAATGAGGACTTGCTAGCTCAAATTAATCAGTATGAACTTCGAAAAAATACTCTTGGATTTACCGAGCAAGAGCCAAGCATTGTTGACGATACGGTAAGAAATAATCTGACGCTGCTGTGCAAAAACCAACCAACAGATGAAGAGATAATCAGCTATATCAAGCTATTCAACCTGGAAAAATTGCTGCTTGGTGACGATCAAAATCTTGACGTTCGCCTGGGTGAACGAAGCTCTGCTATCTCTGGTGGAGAAAAACAAAAGATTGCAATTATCCGTATGATGCTTATGAATCCAAGTGTTATGTTGCTTGACGAGCCAACTTCTGCATTAGATCAGAACAGTGTTGATGTCCTCCTTAATCTTCTCAAGAAGGTCAAGCAGGACCACATAATACTTCTCATATCTCATGACCCAAAAGTGGTGGAGGCAGCCGACCATATCGTAGAGCTGTAATTTATTGCGCGGTGCGTCCCAGCAGCACAACTGCCCAGGCAGCAATACCTTCTTGAGTGCCCACAAAGCCAAGGCCTTCGGTAGTGGTAGCTTTAACGCCAACTTTATCTGGCGAAACACCCATGACCTCTGCCATGCGGTTTCTCATAGCATCGCGATGAGGAAGCAACTTAGGCGCCTGAGCTGCAACGGTGCAATCACAATCCAGAAGCTCAAAGCCCTCATTACGAACAAGCTGCATAACATGGGACAGGAGCACCATAGAATCAGCACCCTCATAAGCAGGGTCTGTATCAGGAAAAAGATGGCCGATGTCGCCGGCGCGCATAGCTCCCAGCAGGGCATCCATAAGCGCATGAGCCAAAACATCAGCATCGGAGTGGCCGAGAAGACCTTTGGTGTGCTCAATTTTGATGCCACCTAAAATAAGATCTCTACCCTCCACCAGGCGATGAACATCGTATCCGTGGCCAATTTTAAGCTCTGGCATGCTCACTCTACAGCCCCACTTCCGGTTGCGCCTTCTACCAGGCGACGGCTGAGCGTAGCCTCAACAATTGCAAGGTCAGACGGGTACGTGACCTTCACGTTTTCTCGTTGCGACTCAACGCACAGCACCGTAAGACCTAGTCGCTCAACTAACGACGAGTCATCGGTTCCCTGGTAGCCTTCCTGGCGAGCTACTTCGTGGGCTTCAAGAAGTGTGCGTGTCTTGAACACCTGAGGGGTCTGAGCAGCCCAGAACGTTGAGCGGTCAGGCGTATCTACAATGGTTACACCATCTACGCGCTTCAGCGTATCAGTTGCGCGGTGAGCCAAAATTGCTCCCGCAATCTTAGGCGACTTGCGAACTGTACCAATGACCTGCTCAATAGTCTCTACCTCAATGAGCGGGCGAACCGCATCATGAACAGAAACAAAATCATATCCAGCAGGCACTACTTGGAGCGCGTTGTAAACCGATTCCTGTCTGGTAGCACCAGACGTTGCAAAGTGAACAGGCTTGTGGAGTACAAGCTTGCCCACAACACCCTCTTGAACTGCAGCGCGTTTCTCGTCAGAGCAAGCAATCACAATGTGAGCCACGCTTGGCGCGTGATCGAACGCAAGGATTGACCAGCTCATCAGCGGAAGACCGCAGACAGAAATAAACTGCTTGCCGTCAGGATATCCAAAGCGCTCGCCAATGCCACCGGCCACAATGACGGCAACGGTATCGGCTTTTGCTCCATGTGTTGTGAGGCGAGAAGGACGTGGCTTTGACACGACCTTTGCACAGGTGCTGCTTGCAGCCATTATTCCGACTTACCCCACATTCTGCGGAGACTGTTAGCAAGTGCACCGGGGTTCTCGACACCCAGAGATTTGAGGCTAGACGTATCGTTTTCTGCAACGTGGAGCAGCTGCTGCAGGTTATCGTAGGCGTCAACAATTCTGGCTGCGATCTCATCGTTGACCAC
>CAKAPZ010000066.1 GCA_916720015.1 uncultured Atopobium sp.
GTAGGCTAGAAGGTAGTAAGGAAATAGCCTTACACCACTTTTTGAGACGTAACTAGTTCAGTATCTATAGTAGGATAACTTTAGGTACTGAAAACACAAATAGCCATCTTTCAAGAGTAAATAAAAATCTTCCTCCTAAAGGATGTGTAACTGTTCTCGAACTTACTGAAAAACAATACACAGGGAGGAAGATTCTAATCAATTCATCGAAAAAAGGTGAGTTGTCTTATAATCCAGCTCAGCTTTCACTAGAGTTTTGATTCTTTAATAAGTTAAACCACATTAAACCTAAGCAATCTTCGTGAATAACCTCAACAGAAGTGTCCTTGGTCCAACGTCCTATTGTCTTTACATCCTTTGACAAAATTCTATCAAATATTAATCTTTTACTATTAATATTCAGACCGCTTAGCCTTCCATAAATACCATCTATCCTCACTATGTCATCATTTCTAAGGACAACAGGTATTGAATTCTCTGTTATACGTGATGGAATTGGCTCCCATTCCTGTGTTGTAATTTTTTGTCGAGGTATATATCTGGGCACATAAGACCCTCTTTTTATTTTATCTAGGTCAGCAAAATATACTGGCTCTATCAGCCATTCACCTCTTCCTGATTTTCCCTCCTCATCAAGCCATAGTCTAATGTATGCACGGTCTCCCAAAATTCTTGCAAACTGTCCCCCTGTTGGATCTCTAAATAGATCAACAGTTCCAACTCCTTGTTCTTTCCCTTTTAAAATATGAACGATTTTTTTATCGCTCACCTCTTTACCTAAATATTTATACTTAGTCTCTTCATAAATTAAGCCGTTCTTTTTATTAGGACGATACATTGTAGGAATTACCCATTTCCTTGCTTCACGTACCTGATCAGCAAAGCCTTCCCATGGTTCAGCAATAACTGAATTCTTTACCTCCCTCAATCTAGAGCAAGATATTGCAAATTCCTTAACCATTGATGCGCTGCATGCTGCAATTACCGCAGCATCAATTGCATGATGTCTGTTGTCGCTACGATCTTTTGTATCATCCTCGCCAAAATTGAGGCCCCATTTTCTCCTCAATTTTGCAGTCATTCTTCCGCTTACAGCATAGACATGCTGCTTTTGATCAAACTCTGACGAAAAATTTAATGAATCTGAAAGCCAAGCAGAAATTGCTCTGGCCATATATTGAGTGTCCACCATATTACGCTTAATAAAGGATGTCTCTTTTTCGGCAAAATTCTCTTCTAACAACTTTGATTTTTTACCATCGGACAATCTTACATTAGATGTAACTCGCAAGCAGAATTGTTCCCAATTTGGATGACTGCCGTCATTGGAGTTCATCCATTCGTATGGGGTTCTATTTCCTTTTTCTTGATTAGATTTTGCCAGAACAAGAACTTTATTCGATTTCAGGTCATCAGCACTTCTTGAGTAAGGAAGTACGTGATCTATCTCACAATACTTATCGTCTATCAAAAAGCGTATTCCTCCTGAGAACGCAGCATCGCCCAGACTTTCTCCGGTATATATATCTTTGCCGCCCTGTTCTTCATAGAGTTTCATCTTGGTAATTTGCTTGCCAGTTACCTCTGACTGATCAATATGAAGAAGTTCGGCAATTTTATCTTTTATACGCTCATTCTCTTTTCTATTTTCATTTTGTCCTTTTGCAATTTTGCTTTTTTCTTTTGCCGACTTAGCAATATCGTTGCCCAATTCAATACGGATTATGTTAGGCATTCCATATTGTTTGATAGCAGAATTAATCATTCTTCTTGCTTGGGCAAGAACTCTTAAAACAACAGGGTTTGTACATTGCGCATCATAATCAGAATATGGCAACAGAAGAGGCTGTCTAATTCCTTTTTCTCTTAACCTGAAACCTTGGAGTCCAGATTGCTTTTCAGCCTCATCAAGAGTAAAAGCTTCTCCGTCTAAAAATTGATCATGTAACATCTCCAACGCTTGAATAGATCTGGATCCATATCCCTTAAATATTTTTGTGTTGTAAGGCAGAGATTCTATTAAAGCAAGTTCATCTTCAGAGATTTCCAAACTCTCTATTTCTTGATACATTGAAATTCTTCTTTCCAAACTATCAAGAGATGACGCATAGGTAAGAGACTCAGCAATCGCATTAGCTAATTTAAAATCATTCTTCATTCTATTTAACAACTGAATTCCTGATTCTGATGCTGAAAGAACTCTACAAAATGTATTCCAGGCTTTAGGTACGAATACTGGATTCTTCTCTAAATCTGGTTTAACTCCTTTAAAGCCAACCAAATTGTCATCATCTATCAGCTTGCGTAAAGTTTTATACGTAACCGATTTAACTTTAGTGCCTTGATGAACACTAAACATCTCATTAATAACTGCATCTCTAACTTCTCTTGTTAGAGATTGCTCTGGTTTATCATCAAATTTCAAACGTATATTTCCAAGCTTTTCATAAGCTTTAACGACTTCAGAAATTAAATCAGCATTTGCCGCCCTTTTTTGGGGCTCATCACTATATTGATCAAAGTAAACACAGTAGCCCACCTTTTGATAAGTCAATTTATCAAAAGCTTTAGTATCTTTAAGCCAATTGAGCTGTTCTAAATAAGCATCTCTAAATTCTTCTGATGTATGAGTATTTCCAAACTTCTTCTGTTTCTCAAATAACTCTTTAATCTCATCCACAACCATTGGATGAGACACGCAATGTTTATAATCCCCGGTTTTGTTTCTATAGCTACGAGTTGAAACATAGCTCTCTTTATACAAGTACTCACCAAAAGTTCTATAGCCTGATTCTTTTAGTGCTTTTTTATTTTCTGAGATAGCAGAAAGAACTTTTCCAGCTTCCTCAGATTCAGAAGAAACTTCAGTAGAAACTTCTCCATTAATTAAAGTCTCTTCTCCTCGATTAATATAACCACGCTGACTACAGAACCAATAGAGAATACGGGCCCATTCTCTGTTAGAGAGCTGTCGATCAAGTCCCTGACTTCTTAAGACAATAATCGGTAAATCTATTCCATCATTACCGTTTTTCTTAGTTTCAAACCACTTGCAATCACAATCCTGTGGAGTAACTCCAAATTGTTTTAATACTTTTAAAACATTCTTTTTTCTTGTTGCTCTTCTGTCGATTTGTCGTCTAATCGAACGCTTTTCTCGCCTTACTGCGGCTAGAGATTTTCCGCTTCTGTTTTCGGGAGCTTTGATAATTCGGCTTGAAAGCAATTTTACTTCTTTAGCTTCGTAATCAATAATAGCCAATCCGCATGATGCTTTTCCTAAATCAATTCCAAAAACAAGTCCACGATCAGATTTTGACATGGCAGCTCCTTGATTAAAATCAAACGAATAATGTAATTCTATATCTACATCAAATATTAAAAAGTAAATTTATGTCATCAATTCCATAAACGGTAATTTTTTTATTAGAGTAAATAAAATATGCAAAAACAAAATAGCCTCTCCCATTCAGGAGAGGCTGTTGCTAGTTCAAACAATTGCAAAGAGCGCTATGACTCAGCGACTATGCACGCTTACGAAGTCGAATACCAGAAGCTATTGCGCCTGCAGCAGCAATCATACTGACAGAAGACAGAACAGCGGAAGCGTCAGAGGTATCTGGCAGCACTCCCTTTTTGTGCGACTTGTGCTTCTTCTGAGAGCTGCTTGTACCGTTGTTAGAGCTGCTTGTGCCGTTGTTAGAGCTGCTGGTGCTGTTGTTGGCGCTGCTGTTAGATGGGTCACTTGCAGTATCAGTCACGGTAAGAGTTCCAGAAACGTAGGTGAACTCATAGTCGTCAGCTGAGCCACCTGCAGGAGTCAGCTCGTGCGCACCAACGCTCAGGTCAGTTGCGCTGAGGGTAGGAGCGGTGTAGTTGCGAGCAGTATCAGCAGTCTCACCGTTTACAAAACCGGTAACAGTAAGCGTAAGCTGAGGAGCAACGCCCTTCTCAACAGTCTCGCCAGCATAGGTCACAACAAGCTGAGCCTTATTGATTGTCCAAGTTGCATCCTTAGTGGCAGTGGTGCCATCTTCCCAGGTGTAGTTCATAGGGTCAGCCAGATCAAGCTCAACGTCATACGTACCAGGATAAGTTGCTGAAACCTGGCCGCTAATAACTACCTGTGGATTAGCGGTGGCATCAAAACCACGCTGATTATGACCGTTATAGGTGAGATTAGTTGCGGTTGGAACAGCAACGGTGCCCTTCTGAACGCTCATCTTCATAGGAATGGTGAAGTCATACAGACCGCTGTTCTTGATGGTGATGCGCGTATAACCATTGCTTGAAGCAGTTGGAGTACCAGAAATAGTTGCAGTACTTCTACGAGCAGCTGCATCATTTTCCATTGGGCTAAGCGTAAGACCAGCAGGCAGGTTACTTACGGTAAAGGTATCGTAACCCATAGTAGATGCGGCCCAAGGAATAGTGATTGGCTCGTTGTAAGCCTCGCCGACCTTTGCAGGAGTGATCTTGTTAGAAGGAAGCACTACGCCAGCGGTATTGTTGGAATTCTGGAACCTGGTATTCTCGATAGTCAAATCACCGCCATTGGTGGTAGTAAGATCAATCTGAACAACCGTGGAGTTCTTAACAGTTGAAGTACCTCTATTATCAAGACCGTTATAGAACGTAACATTGTCAAAGGTTACGTTTGCACCAGCCTCAACAATAACATCGCCCTCAAACTTCATATTTGAAACGGTTCCGTTAAAGCCTGCTGGGAAAATAATGCGAGAACCCCTAGGGCTCAGACCAGCATAAACCTGAACACGAGTACCATTGCCCAAGTAGGTGCTCTGATAGGTACTGGTAATGTTAGTTACTGTGGTAGGAACAGTGAAGTCCTGAATGGAAGATGCGCTACCGGCACCAATAGTCACCCTTGAGCCAGAGAAAGACCATGTGGATGCAGCGTCCATTGCAGCCTTGTTGTTGCTGTAGATATACTGCAAACTGCTAGATCCATAGCCCGAGAGCCAGTCCGTAATCTCAAACGTACCATCTGCATAAGCCTTTGTTGCAAATGGCGAGAAAAACAAGCAAGCAGCAATTGCCATCACAACAACAAGCTGAGCACGGAGCCTACTTGGCACATGCTTAACATACATAGAGCTTCCCCCAATCTAACTGTTTTACGTGAATTCTCCAATTGAGTCACTACAGTTTTGCCCATATAGAATTCGTATCTTATCAGATAAGTTAGCCTTAGGTAACAAAAAGCCCAAACAAAAAAGACCCAAGTTTTATTCTTGGGTCTTATAAATTCTTTAACTTATTTACTTAACTACTTACTTAAGCACTTCTTAATTTCATGCTTAAAAACAATGGAACGAGTAAAAAACGCGGCAGCTACAGGAATGACCAATAATGGCGCAACCACAAGAATACCCGCGACAGCCACTCCCTGGGCTGTAACTCTTCTACCAGGTCTTGATAGTATGCTGTGTAAAATATCAGTCATAGTGAATACAAATGAGCCATCGGTAAGCACATACGCAAGTATCAACTCAAGCAAAAAGAGAACACAAAAGACAAGTGCCATGGTATTTCCAGTCTTTTTGCAAATAGCAAGTCTCTGATCAAATGAAAGATCATCTGCCTCAGGGACTTTCTCGAACCATTTAACTGCGCGCTCTTCTGGCGTCATTACGAGTTCTCAATCTCGTTGAGCTTTGCATCAACCAATGTTGCCCCAAGCGTGTACTTAAAGTGCGAAAGAGCAAATTGATGGTTTTCTGGCGTCAGTGATGCAACTGCTGGCTCAACAACCTCAATGTGATAACCCAGGTTGTAAGCGTCCA
>CAKAPZ010000067.1 GCA_916720015.1 uncultured Atopobium sp.
GTGGCATGTCCATAAAGCCCTCAAGCTCAGCAAACTCTACAATCTGGTCAAAGTGCGAATCAATAAACTCTTTCTTGTAACCAAGAAGAGCACCGTTAAGGTAGATATTCTCTTTAGCGGTCAGCTCCATGTCAAAGCCAGCACCCAGCTCAATAAGAGGAGCAATAGTACCTTTGACCTCGCAAGTTCCCTTAGAGGGCTCAAGTACGCCAGCAATAATTTTAAGCATGGTGGACTTACCGGAGCCGTTTGTGCCCACCAGGCCAAAAGCCTCGCCGCGCTTAACCTCAAACGAGATGTCATCAAGGGCCTTGAACTCTTTGAAAGCAACCTCGCCGCGTGCAAAAGCAATAAAGTACTCTTTCAGCGAGTTAAACTGCTCAGAAGCAATATTAAAGATCTCTGAAACGCCGTTTACCTCAACAACCGTCTCTGCATCCTCAGAAGGAAGTGGTGGACGCATAAAATCGTCATCACCAGCAACAACTACCCAAGCGGTAACGGTCTGAGGATTGTTGTTCGTGTCAAATGCATCAATGTAGAGATGATAACGACCAGGCTCTGGGAAGGTGTACGTCCACGAAGTATTAGGAATTGAGTCGCCAAACTGGTGCTCCGTAGTATCCCAAAAACCCTCATCCCAGCGGTCATTCAAGCTCCATACGTAGTGAAATTTGAAGCCCTCAGGATCTGCACCAATAATCTTAGGAGTAGCAGTTACAGTCTCTCCTGCACGAATCTCGTGCGTATCCAAGGAAACCTGAACTGACCAGCCTAATTCTTTATTTGGTGACTCAGACATACAACTCCTCTAATCAACTATTGCCTGAACAGTATAGCTGATTATGGCGAGAAACCCGACTTTTTAAGAGACTTCTCAACTTCTGTGGTGCTGCTGTGGTGGTACGAACAATAAGTTTAGGAGCAATCCTAATTGCCTCAGGCTCATACCCTGGCTCAGATGCACGAATTGCATGCTCAAGAGCTACACGGCCACGCTCTAGCAAGTTAAAGCGAACGGTTGTCAGCGAGAAGTTTGGCAGATAGTCTTCAAGAGAGTCGTCGACACCAACAATACTGACATCATCTGGCACACTGAGCCCTACCTCTTCAAATGCAGCAATGACACCAAGCGCCATCTGGTCATTTGCCGCATACACCGCAGTAAAATCACGGTTTTCTCGCAGTTTTTTACCAATTTCATAGCCGCTGTTAGCAGTCCAGTCACCAGCAAGTGGCTCAACAATCTCCAGTCCATACTCAGACATGGCATCTCGCCAGCCCTTCTCACGAAATTGCGAGTCAATGGAGTATGAAGGGCCTGCTACAAAACGGATTTTGCGGTGACCAAGCTCATAGAGGTGGTCAATAACAAGCTTTGAACAACCATACTGATCTGAGTCAACGGTTGTGCAGTAAGGATGCTCGTGCATGGTAAGAAGCACTGTTCCAAGACCTGGCTGCGGTACAAATGATTCAAAGTCTGATGCCATAAGGCTCATGCTGATAATCATGCCGTCAACGGGAAGATTGGACATACGATGAGAAATATCCTGCAGGCACAAGCCGTCGTCGGAGCCTTTCTCAATCATCGTAATTGCATATTCATGCTCACGAGCTGCAGAAACAATGCCATCAAGTGTGGCTAAGTTACCAAATTCGCGAATGTCGTACAGACAAAGTCCCACCGACTGATACGAGCCAGACCTCAACGATCTACCTGCAAAGCTTGGTCTAAAGCCCATAGACTCCATTGCAGCCTGGACTTTTTCACGCGTTGCCTTGCTGACGTTCTGGGCGCCATTAGCAACACGAGAAACGGTCTGCTGAGAAACACCAGCAACTTGCGCAACATCAGCCATTGAAACAGAACGCTTATTTGAGCTAGAACTATACGAGCGAGTCACGAATTCCTCCGATTATCTGCTTGTTTACGTACTCATACTAACAGGCAGATTGACATAACGCGATAAAATTGCATATTTATCAGCAAATTAAACGCTCACGGTAAAAAAAGAACCGTTCGGCGAGAAGGACTTTTGACCTGCGCTCTAACCGTTTGCCCCCGCAAAAATACCACTGACTGAAAACTTAATAATTTCCTGTTAGTTCGTTATGAGTACGTTAACATAGTAAGGGTAATGCACTATGAGTGGTATCTCGGAGGTATCCGATGATTGATGTTCGACCTTTTGATAGTTTTGTTAACTCCCCTGCTGCGCTTACCTATACTATTCGCGGCGCTCATTCAGCAGTTAAATTGAGCAATTTTGGTGCAACCATTCTTGGCATTTCTGTACCAGATATCTATGGCACGCAAGCAGATGTCGTTCTTGGCTATGGCTTGTTTGACTTGTATTTAGATAACCCCGCCTGCTTTGGCGCATCCATTGGACCTTCTGCTAATCGAGCAGATAAAGCAGAAATCCCGCTTAATGGAGTTGTCTATCACCTTCCTAAAAACAACGGCCCAGACAATCAAAATAACCTGCATACTGATTTGGTTGCTGGTATCCATAAGCGCATTTGGCAAGCAGAAATCGATGAAGCACATAATACGGTAGTCTTCAGCATTGACCTGGTAGATGGAGAATATGGACTGCCAGGAAACCGTCATATTACTGCAACCTATACGCTTGTTGAAGAAGCCTCACAGTCAACGCTAAATCTTACGTATACCTGCACAACTGATGCTGCAACTTTTGTAAACATGACCAACCATGTCTACTTTAACCTCAACGGTCATGATTCTGGTGATGTTCTAGGTCACCAGCTCACTATCCAGGCAGACTCATATCTTCCCTTACGAGATGACTCGGTTTCTGTAGGAACCATAGATTCTGTCACAGGAACTCCTTTTGATTTCCGCACACCTAAGACCATTGGCAAAGATCTTGACGCAGATAATGAGCAGCTCAAAATTGCTCGCGGCTATGATCACTGCTTTGCCATTACTAACTATGAAAACGGGCAGCTACGCCCCGCCCTTCTCGCCACATCAGAAAGCGGACGCTCACTAGAAATTCAAATTACCGCTCCTGGCGTCCATCTGTATACCGGCAACTGGATTGATGAGGCTCGCGCAAAAGACGGCGCTATTTACAAGCCTCACGCTGGTTTTGCATTTGAGAGCGAGTTTTATCCAGATTGTGCTCACCATGCAGAGTGGCCTCAGCCTACCTGCACGCCTGAGCAGCCTTACAGCTCGCAAATTGTTTATCGATTCTTTTAAGGTACCTGTAGCTTCACGGCACTAAAGGGAAAGGAACACCATGGCTCACACGTTTGACGAGAAAACCACAGCTCAGCTCAATCGCGCAAAAGAGCACTTTGAGCAAATGTTTGGAAAAGCTGACCGCTATCTTGCGGTACATGCGCCTGGTCGCTCCGAGATTGCAGGAAACCACACAGACCACGAGGGCGGTCATGTCATCGCTGGTGCCTTAGACGTTGCTATTGATGCAATTTGCGCCCCTAACAACCTGGGCGTTATTCGTGTAGCCAGTGTGGGATATGATCCTTTTGAGGTTGACTACACAAATCTTGAGCCCACCGAAGCTGAGTATCTGAGCACTAAGGCTATTGTTCGCGGTATGGCAGCAAACCTGGTCAAACTTGGTTTTGAGCCATCCGGCTTTGACATGGCAGTAGTTAGCAATGTTCCTGGTGGCGGCGGACTTTCTTCCTCTGCTGCGTTTGAGGCTGCAGCCGGCCGTGCAATGGAAGCTCTCTGGGAAGGTGGCAGCGAGATTTCTGCTGTTAAACTTGCCCAAATGAGCCAGAACACAGAAAACGTTTACTTTGGTAAGCCGTGCGGTCTTATGGATCAGCTCGCTGTTTGCCTTGGCGGCCTTGCCTTTATGAACTTTGAAGATCCCGCAGAGCCACAGGCAGAAAAGCTAGACCTCAACTTTGAGGATTACGGCTATGCTCTCTGCCTTGTTGATGTTGGCTGTGATCACGTTGCCTTCACCGATGAGTATGCCGCTGTACCTGTTGAGATGCAGAAAGTTGCCGCGGCCTTTGGCAAGACTCGCCTTTCTGAGGTTCCCGTTGAAGACTTCCAAGCTCGTGTCAATGAGCTGCGAGAAGATCTTGGAGACCGCGCTCTTCTCCGCGCTATTCACTATTGGTACGAGAATGACCTGGTAGACAAGAGATGGGCAGATCTTCAAAACTCTGATATTGAGTCCTTTATCGCACTCACCAACGCTTCCGGTGCAAGCTCCGGTATGTACCTGCAGAACGTCTCTACTTCTGGCTCGTATCAGCCGGCCATGCTTGCCCTTGGCTTAGCTGAGAGCATCTTGAAAGGTTCTGGCGCCGTTCGCATTCACGGAGGCGGTTTTGGCGGCTCTATCCAGTGCTTTGTTCCTCTCGCCCTTGTCGAGACCTTTATCGCACAAATGAACCAGTGGTTTGGCGAAGGCGCTTGCCGCCACTACGCCATCTCTGACCAGGGAGCTTGTGCACAATGGCTGTAGCAGATAACGAAAGCGCACTGTGCATTCAGCAGATTGTTGCGTATGCATGCGAGCGCGGACTTATTCAAACTGAGGATCTGGCCTGGTGCTATAACGCTCTGCTGGATATGCTCTCATACGAGGGTCCTGCTCCCGTTAAGTCTTGGGAGAAGATTGACCTGGCGGCGTTTAATCTTGATCAGACGCTGGCCGAGCTTGCCCATCTAGCTGTTTCTCACGGTCTGGCCGAGAACACCCAAAGCGGCGAAGACTCTTTTGCCATGCGTGTTATGGGCCTTCTGCTGCCAAAGCCTTCCGAGGTCGCACGCCATTTCAACGAGCTGTACACTTCTGAGGGACCTCGCGCTGCAACTGACTGGTTCTACGCGCTCTGCTGCGATGCCGGCTATGTCAGAAGAAGTGCCATTGCTAGAAACATCACCTGGACTACACCAACTACCTGGGGAGACCTTGAGATTACCATCAACCTCTCCAAGCCAGAAAAAGATCCTCGTGAGATTGCAGCAGCTAAAACCGCTCAAAACACTTCTGGCGAGAAGTACCCCGCATGCCAGCTCTGCCTGGATAACGAGGGCTACTCCGGACGCGGCGCTTCATCTGGCGCAGGTGCTCATCCTGCCAGACAAAACCTGCGCATCATCCCTATTGAGCTCAACCAGCATCGTTGGGGATTCCAGTACAGTCCATACGCGTACTTTAACGAGCACTGCATTGCCATGAACTCGGATCACATTCCAATGCACATTGATCACGAGGCGCTCGTCAATCTCTTTGACTTTGTGGACAGATTCCCCCACTACTTTATTGGCTCCAATGCCGACCTGCCTATTGTTGGTGGATCGATTCTCTCGCACGATCACTACCAGGGCGGACGTTACGAGTTCCCTATGATGCGCGCGGAAGTTGCAGAAGAGTTTGAACTCAAGCAGTTCCCCGAGGTAGCGGGCGCAATTCTTAAGTGGCCGCTCTCTGTCCTCCGCCTCTCCTCCACCAGTCGAGAAGAAGCACTCAAGGCTGCGGAGTTTATCATCACTGCATGGCGCGGCTATACCGACGAATCCGTCTCTGTTTACGCGCAAACTGATGACGAGCTCCACAACACGGTTACTCCTGTTGTTCGCAAGCTGGAAGATGACATCTACGAGGTCTTTCTTGCATTGCGCTGCAACATTACTAGCGAAAAGCATCCGCTTGGCATCTTCCATCCTCATGCCGAGTATCACCACATCAAGAAAGAGAATATCGGCCTCATCGAGGTCATGG
>CAKAPZ010000068.1 GCA_916720015.1 uncultured Atopobium sp.
GGAAGACAAAGATCCGTCTCCTGTGAGAGTGCACTCAAATGAGGTCTCTCCCACCTCAAGCTGTTCACCAGCAAAGACGGCTTCAACAAAATTTTGAGCAACCGTTCCACTTACCAGCGTGTAGCTAATACCGCTCAGGTCAACAAGAGCGCAGTCTTTCAGAGCCTCCTCAAAGGGTTTCTCGCCATAGAAAGACTGGGCTAAGTTAAAACCTTCAGTTGATGTTGAGAATTGTGCTCCAAGATACTCAAGCTCGGTATGAAGGATAGAGCGTTTCTGCTCAGACATTAGTTTCTCCCAAAGAGATACGGAGCAACCGAATACAGGTCAAAGAGGTTGTAGGCAGGAATAGTCCAAAGCGTAAGGTGTGCCTGCGTCATGGTGATGCCTACCTGCGCGGAATCCTGAGACCAGTCAGTTGAAGAAATTAGCTGGTTATTGGCTACAGGATAGTTAGGTGAAAGCATGGACGTCTGGTAGGTAAAGTCTTTAGATCCAGGCCAAGCCATATACGTGGTAGAAGTTGATGGCTTTACTATTGCAGAAAGCAATAAGTTGTCCTCGCTCGTGCGGATCTGAACAATTTGGTCAGCACGTTGAATACTCACGCGATTGTAATTGCGATAAGCCCAGTTCATCAGAATGGCTGTATCGTCAAAACGACCCTGTGTAGTCTCGCAACCAAGCACGCAGGTATACAGCGTAATGTTTCCGCGCTTGGAAGCTCCTAAGAAGGCAGTACCAGAGTCCTCTGCACCTGTTTTAATGCCGAGAAGACCGCGGTAGGTGTCCATAAGGTCATCGGTTGAGTGGAACGTGCGCTGCTCCCCTCCTACCGTTGTAGTGTATGACCTGGTGTGCACTGCACTTGCGATGAGTGGATAGTGCTCGCGCGCATAGCGACCCATCAGAGCAAGGTCTCGAGCTGTTGAATAGTGACCATCAGCATCGAGGCCATGTGGGTTCTGAAATTGCGTGTGAGTCATGCCAATTTCAGCGGCTTTTTTATTCATCTGATCAACAAAGGCCTGCTGAGAGCCAGATACGTTGATGGCAATGTTATAAGCCGCATCGTTTGCCGAATACACCAGCATCATCATAATGAGCTGTCTGAGTGTAGGCGTGTCGTCCGAGGTCAAGCCCGCTACCTGTGAACCTTCTTCAAGATCTGGAACGGTGATTTTACAAGGCTCATCAAGATTAACGCCAGAATCAAGCGCCACAATTGCAGTCATAACCTTGGTGATAGATGCCATAGGAAGCTCTTGATCTGGATTTTTGCTCCAGAGAACGTTTCCTTGAGCATCAGTAACAATGGCGGTAGTTGCCTCAGTAAGTTTTGGCTCATCTGTTACAGAAGACTTGTTAGAAGAGTTATTTTCTGCCAAAACCGTAGTTGCAGGAGCAAAAGGAGCAGCTAAAACAAAAACAAGCAGCAAGCTAACAAGAAAAGCCAGCATCTTATGAGAGAGCTGGCGCAAAGAAACATGGTTGTGCTTAAGGAAAGTCATAAACAACCTAACTTATGCTTGAGTGTTTTTACTATCTTTAACTATTTTAGCCGCTTCACCAGTATAAACAACTGCAGTAATTGCCGAGAAAACAATTCCTATGTACACAAAGAAGATACCTAGTGCGCTGCTCTCAGAGTTAAGACCTGGAAGCCAGCTGACGTTTACCAGACCAAGGCCAGATACAACTGGAATGCCCAGAAGAAGCAGGCTAAAACCGGTCATCAAAAAAGCAGTTGCAGCTTTACCTACAAAGACAACATCAATAGGACGCCTGCGGAATTTGCGCACAGCAAGAGCGCCAAGAGTAAGGTAAACATCTCGGCCAATAACAAACAGTGGAATCCAGAGAGGAAGCTCACCAATAATCAAAAGACCAAGAACGCCTGTGATAAGAAGGACTCGGTCCATGATAGGATCCATGATTTTGCCCAGCCAGCTTACGGTTTGTGTTCTACGAGCAATCTGGCCGTCAAGGAAGTCAGTAACAGCTGCAGTTACATAACAGCCAAGTGCTACCCAACGATTTCCGCCTGTTGAGAAGAGCACAAGAAAGACAATCGTAAGAATCAATCTGCAAAAAGTAATGACGTTTGCAACAGTAAAAATAGCGTTGGAAGGGTTGTTAGAACTACCAACTGGATCAGTAATAGTTCCTTCTGCCTGCGCCTTTGCTGCATCGGCGTCTGCTGCTTCTTTAATTTGGGATGCTACTTGATTAGCTAGCTGCTGCCTAGTTTGCAACGTTTCACTCCCCTTTTTGTAGAACATAACATGCGTCTATTTTAACGTAAGTTGCGCGATAGCAAATTATTGGCACATTTGTTTAACAAAGGACACAAGAACGCGGACGCCTTGAGCATACACGCGTTTCTCGATACGCTCATCAATTCCATGAACGCCGTTTGCCTCATCTTCTGGAGTTGGCCTAAAAGGACAAATGCGCAGAATAGAATCGCAAATTCCCTCGTAGCGGACAGAATCGGTGCCACCACACACAAAGGATGGAACAAAGGTAACGCCTGGATGGTAGTGCTCCATAATGGCTTTGAGCTCTTGATAGCCAGCACCAGCTGGAGAATCAATTCTTCCCGCAGGAGTGGAATGTAAAGCCTCAACCTCAATGGAAGGGTCAACCTGGGCTACCACCTGTGTAATGTGTTCAACGGTTTTTTCAACACTTACCCCAGGGAGCAGCCTAATGTTGATAGTTGCGCTGACATTACCAGGCATAACGTTAGCCGCACTACTTGAACCCTCAAGCATGTTGAAAGCGTACGTGGTGGTTACAAACGGATAAAGCTCTTTGATCTGAGCTGCAGCAAGAGCAATCTTTTCTGCATTGGTATCTACGTCATGTACCAACGAAGCAAAAGGCTCCTCGGTGATTTCTGGTGCAAGAACCTTGAAGGTTTCTTTAACAATGTCATTAAGCTCAGGTTGAGGTTTAGACTCAGAAAGAGCGGCAAGTGCGCAGCTCAAATGCTCAAGCGAAGTTCCACCAAACGGATTAGATGAATGTCCGCCGTGACCAGCCGCAGTAAGCTTAACGTTCAAGAAGCCCTTTTGCGAGATGCAGATGTCGGCCACGGTAGCCTCGGGCGCACCGTAGGCGCTGCCATCAAAAAACGTAGTGGTGCCCTCGTCCAAGAGGCAGGCGGCACGCATTTCTCGCGAGGCCATGACCTCCGCAAGCCTGGTGGCGCCGTGGCTCAAGACCTCCTCGTCCTCGCCAAATGCCAGGTAGATAGAGCGCCTTGGCGAGAAACCCTGTGAAAGCAGATACTCAAGTGCCTCAAGCTCGCCCATGAGCATGTCTTTGATATCAAGCGCGCCACGTCCCCAAATGTACGTGTCATCGACATCTCCACCAAAGGGATCGTGCGTCCATGCGTCTTCTGTACCAGGAACAACAGGAACAATATCCTGGTGAGCAATAAGCATCAATGCGGGAAGCTCGTGGTTGGATCCTGAAATCTCAATGAGAAGCGAGTGACCAACCACTTCAACGTTAGAGGCCGCGGTCATAACATACGGAAAGCTATCAACAATGTGCTGTTGAAGGGCATCAAACTGGGACCAATCGGTTGTCTCCGCATCGGTATACACCGTCTTAAAAGACAGCGCCTTTGCAAGTCTCTCAGACATTGCCTCTATGTTGAGCTCCGGATATTCATCCTCGTGAGCAAAGTGGTCGTAAATATTCATGGACCTCTACTAATCTCGTAGTTTTAAGTTAATAACGTAATAATAACGGCAATTTTTATGCGTTTCTCTACTCTTGCTGGTAGAATTAACAAAACACTCATTTAGCACACGTATCTTGGGAGCCCTGATGATTAAGCTTGTTCTTTCCGATATGGACCAAACGTTAAAACCCGCTGACACTCCAGCTATTTCAGAAAGAACTCATAAGGCAATTAATAATCTTAAAGCCGCAGGTATTGCGTTTGGACTTTCTACCGGAAGACCTGTATATGATGCACTTTCTTATCTAAAGTCTGACGTTTCCCTGACAGACACTGGCGTGTTTTCAAGCGGAAAGATTCTCTACTTCAACGGGAAGCTTATTTTCACAAAACAATTTACGTACGAGATGATGGAGAAGATCTACGAGGTCATTTCTCCAATGCAGGATTGCCTGCTTACCTATTACGCAGAAGGTCCGCTTGAGCAGCCTCTTGACACGTCATTTACCTCTTGTTGGAAAATAGTTGATACCTCTCAAGAGGTGGTAGATCATCTTGCGGCCTCATTTAATACTTTTGTGCCAGGGCTTGGACCACAGTCCGTTCCAAGAGATGTTCCTATGTATGCGGGTGGTCTTCTCTTACCCCAAGATGAAAAGCGCGCGCAAGAAATCTATGAGGCTGTTACCAGCGCAGTTCCAGAGGTTGAGTTGGTTTCTCCCTATATTGGTTGGTTTGACATCAATTATCGTGGTTGGAATAAGGCACAGGGATTCGAGAAGCTCATTGAGACTATAGGTCTTAAGCCAGAAGAAGTTATTGTGTGCGGCGATTCCGAAAACGATCTTGATCTTCTTAAGATTGCTCATCACTCATGCTGCATGGTAAACGGCACTGACGAGGCTAAGGCTGTCTCGAAGTATCTGCTGCCTAGCGTGTATGAGGAAGGCGTAGCTCAGCTCTTAGAGGCGCTTACAGAGGCTCAGGGAGACTTTGATTCTGAGGTTGTCCAGGCTGTCCTGAAGAGAATTCTATAAAATTAGAGCTTGATGCAGAGCGTGGCAATATAGTCATTCCCATACTGTGATAATCGATTCCTTTTATCACATGACTCATAAAAATCAATCATAGCAAGGCCATTTTTAAGTTGTCCTCTAATCTGAGCTTCTAAGGTATGGCTAAATTCATATCCATATGCTGGATCTATGGTTATTTTGCCTTCTTTTTCAAGCTTTCTTGAATTAAAGGGAATTGAAAACTTTAAAAGTAATTCCTCATCGGGCTGGTCCCATACAACGTCAGCGTCATACATGTACGTCCAAGGGTTCATGAAGCCGACCATTAACAGGCCGCCCTTTTTTAATACGCGAGCGGCTTCTTTATACATGTTTTCTAAGTCTTCAATGTATACATTCGAAACTGGATTAAAAATAATATCGAAAGTTTCGTCTTTGAATGGAAAAGGCTTTGTCATATCGGCTTGAACGGTATTGATCATTAAGCCTTCTCTTTTAGCAACCATCTCGTCTTTTTGTAATTGTGATGAAGAAAAATCCATTATGGTCACGTCATAGCCTTTAGCAGCAAAAACGGGACCCTGTTGTCCGCCACCGCAAGCTAAGCCTAATATCTTTTTTCCGTTGGCCTTTTCAAACCATTCTGTTGGAACTTTTTTCCCGACCGTTAATGCAACAGAAATTGGATTGTTTCTAGCTTCTTCTAAGCCTTCATGCGTTAATGGTTCGGTATAGTCATTTCTTACCTTATTCCATCTATCTTGATTTAATTTTAAGTAGTCATTCATCTTATAATCTCCTCAAAATAGTGTTGTATTTTGATGTAAGTCGCATGTAGAACCATTACATTTTTCTTGTCGCTACAAATTATAATTTGTTTTCTCGCTGTTTGTGCCACATACATTTTTAGCTAATTGATACAGGTCTACAGAGCATGCAACCTAGT
>CAKAPZ010000069.1 GCA_916720015.1 uncultured Atopobium sp.
AAGATTTCAACAATGTCATGAGCAATGGTGTCAACACGGTCATCATCGTTGCCGTACTTAGGGAAGTCGCCCTCAGTGACGTAATCGGTAACAAGGCCGGTCTCATCACGGACAACCCTTACCTTTGCATACTTGATTGCAGAGAGGGAGTCAGCAACAACAGAAAGGCCTGCGATACCTGTTGCAAACCAACGGTGAACATGCTCATCGTGCAGAGCCATCTGGATGCGCTCGTAGCTGTACTTATCGTGCATGTAGTGGATTGCGTTAAGAGCGTTGACATAAACGCCAGCAAGCCAGCGCATCATGTCCATATACTTGGAGAAGACGTCGTCGTAATCAAGGTACTCGCCCTCAACTGCACGGTACTTAGGACCAATCTGTTCGCCGGTCTTCTCGTCACGTCCACCATTGATTGCGTAAAGCAGGCACTTAGCAAGGTTTGCACGAGCACCAAAGAACTGCATCTCTTTACCAACACGCATGGAGCTGACGCAGCAAGCAATTGCGTAGTCGTCGCCATGATAGACGCGCATAAGATCATCGTTCTCATACTGGATAGAGCTGGTGGTAATAGAAATCTTTGCGCAATAGCGCTTGAAGCCTACAGGAAGCTTAGTAGACCACAGAACAGTCAGGTTAGGCTCTGGGCTGGTACCCATGTTTTCAAGGGTGTGGAGCCAGCGGAAGCAGGACTTGGTAACCATAGAGCGACCATCAATGCCAATGCCACCAATGGACTCAGTGACCCACTGAGGGTCTCCAGAGAAGAGCTCGTTGTACTCAGGAGTACGGGCAAACTTGACCATACGAAGCTTCATAACCAGGTGGTCAACAATCTCCTGAATCTCAGACTCAGTGAAGGTACCACGAGCAAGATCGCGCTCTGCATAGATGTCCAGGAAGGTGGTGTTACGGCCAATGGACATTGCAGCGCCATTCTGCTCTTTAACTGCAGCAAGATAGCCCAGGTAGAGCCACTGAACAGCCTCTTTGAAGTTCTCGGCAGGGCGGCTCAAATCAAAACCATAAATCTCACCAAGCTGCTTGAGCTCCTTAAGAGCACGAATCTGCTCGGAAAGCTCCTCGCGGTGACGAATGGTCTTCTCGTCCATGACGGTGCTGGTGCCATTTTTCTGATTTGTCTTATCGGCAATCAGGGCGTCAACACCGTAGAGAGCCACACGACGATAGTCACCAATGATGCGGCCGCGGCCATATGCATCAGGCAGACCAGTGATGATGTGGGAGTGACGGCATTTACGCATGTCTTCGGTGTAGACATCAAAAACGCCAGCATTGTGAGTTTTGCGACGATAGGTATAGAAGTCAACAATCTCTGGGTCAACCTCGTAGCCGTAGGCCTTGCAAGCAGCCATTGCCATACGAATGCCACCGTCTACCATAAGGGCGCGCTTCAGTGGCTTGTCTGTTTGAAGGCCAACAATCTGCTCAAGTGGCTTATCAATGTAGCCGGCCTCGTGGGAGGTGATAGTGGAAACCAGCTTGGTATCCATATCAAGTACGCCACCATTTGCGGTCTCTTGAGCAAAGAGATCCATAACATCCGCCCAAAGCTTTGTGGTAGCCTCAGTTGGACCAGCGAGGAAGGAATCATCGCCATCGTAAGGGGTGTAATTCCTCTGAATGAAGTCTCGGACGTCAATTGCTTTTTGCCAGTTACCACCGACAAAGCCGTCCCAAGCCTCCTGTGCTGGTGTTTCCTGCATAACACACTCCTTTTTACACGGACAATTTATACGTCCATGTTCATGCTGAGCGTGTTGAGTGGAGCATGGCCGCTCAGCAGTTTACAAATAGCAATCTTGAGACTAATTTTGACAGCAGGTATGTCTTTGGACAAATGACGTCAAATATTAGTTGCGACCTCTAACTTTACTCAATATGTAGTGCCAAACAAGCGACAAATGCGCAATATTTTGACAAGTTAGAAATGGTTTACATTTGCGCAGGTCAGAAATTTGCTAAATAAAAAGCTATATAAAAATTGTTGAGAATTAGTCACATTTATTACGACAGGTGTCTATTTCTTCTCAAAATGTCCACAGAATTTATTGGTATTCTTACATGACAGGGGAGGCATTATGGACGCTATAACATTAAAAAAACAACGCTTGCGAGAAGAACGTCTAGCAGCAAGAGAAACTCTTTCTGAGCAAGAGAGATGTGTGCTTGATAACTGCATTACTCAGAAACTTCTTGCGACCTCCGAATATGCAGAGGCAACTACTGTTTTAACGTATGTTTCTGTTTCATCTGAAGTTTCTACCAGGATGTTTATTGAGTGCGCTCTACGCGATGGAAAAACGGCAGCGGTGCCTCGCTGCTTACCTGGACATCGTTTAGAGTTTGTTGCCATCACTTCATTGGAACAGCTTGTGCCAGCTCCCTTTAATTTGCTTGAACCACCAAAAGACCTATCTGCTTTAACAGAAGTCCAGATGAGCAACGCGATTTGCATTGTTCCAGCGCTCCTTGTTGATACAAAAGGATATCGCCTGGGTTATGGTGCGGGATTTTATGACCGATTCTTGTCAACGTATTCTGGTAAGAAAATCTGCCTTGTCTATCAGCATAATTTGAGTAAGACAGAGCTTCCTCATACAGAATTTGACGTTCCTGTGGATATGGTAATAACTGAATCAGGCGTGCTTGTGTGTGCATAAAAAATCTGCTGCAACTTTGCCGTTACAGCAGATTTGTGTTTCTCGCCAGATAGCTATAAGGAGCGACTTATGCTTCATCTTTGAGATGAGCCGCCATTAGCTGGATTGCCTCTCTGTAGCTGTCAATTCCTTTACCAGCAACTGTGGCAAAGCATGCATCTTTTATATAAGAAATGTGTCTAAAGTCTTCTCTGGTAGAGATGTCTGTAAGGTGAACCTCAATCATGGGAATTTGCACGGCAAGCGCGGCGTCGAGCAGAGCAACTGAGGTGTGGGTATAGGCAGCAGGATTGATGATAATGCCATCATAGCTACCCAGCGCATCCTGGATTGCATCAACTAAATCGCCCTCGTGGTTTGATTGATAGCAAACGCAATCAGAAAAACCTTGAGACTGTGCCTCCGCCTTACAGACTTCTATAAGAGTTCTGTAGTCAGCTTTTCCGTAAATCTCTGGTTCACGAATACCCAACATGTTGATGTTAGGGCCATTAATGATGAGCAGGCGAGGGGCATCGAGGTCATCCTTATAGTCATCCTCAAAATTGTCTGCGTCTAAGTCAGAGGCAAAGCTATCAAAGTCTTCTTCGTCCTGATCAAGGGTGTTTTTTTGAGCAAGCAAAGAGATTAGCTCGTCCACCTCTTCATTGTGTTGAGCTGGGTTATCTGAGCGCTTCTCGTCTAACGAACAAAAAGTCTTTTCTGGCTCACCCAAAATGTGATTAAGGGCATCATTTACCTGACCGACAAGATTGGGACCAAAAACTACCTCAAGGCCGTTTGACCCCTTTCCCACAATGCCAAGAACACCAGTGGCCGTGGCCAGCTGTTCATGGTCGATAAGCGTCATGTCATTGATAGAAAGACGAAGTCGCGTCATGCATACTTCGTTGTGAGTTAAGTTTTTTGAACCGCCTATTGCATTAAGAATCTCGTGAGCAATAGCATTGCTGTCCATTGGATATCTCCCCAAATACGACCAAACATCAAACATTTAACTGTTTGACCGGACGTAGCATCCTTGAGTTTTCTGAATACAAACCTACGAGGTATAAGTATAGGGGCTTCAACGTGCCAAAATGACACGTCTCTTGGCTGTCCGGTGAACGGTTGGAAAATAACTGTAAACGTTTTCTGTTATTTAAATGCTGTGGCGAGAAGACCTTGGGCATCTGCATCTGGGCTACCAAGACAGGAGAAAGTCAAATCAGCCCATGCTTCGTAGAGAGGCAACCGCTCTGCAGCAAGCTCTTGTACGCCAACGCTTTGTGAGATCGGTCTTCCCGCAATAGCCAATTGCTCAAGGGGACGAGTTAGGTAGACTAGCTTTCCGTTTTGACGGAGAAGCTGGTAGTTTGAAGGGGTGACAACTACACCGCCTCCGCAAGAGATTACTGCACCGCTCATGCTAGAAATCTCTTGTATTACCTCATGCTCTAGACGTCTAAACGCTGCTTCTCCGTGTGTTTGTAGATAGGTTGACGCGTCACAATGAGCTTTCTGTTTGATGAGAAGATCTGTGTCTATCCAGGGGCGATTTAGAAGCTTTGCAAGTGCTTCTCCTGTAGATGTCTTTCCAACTCCTGGCATGCCAATAAGCACAATGTTTTCTTTTGAAGCATGGAGCTCACGCGAGATATTTTCTATCTGAGAGTCTGATACTTCCAGCCCCAAAAAGAGTGAGCTTGCTCTAGCTGCTTGAGCCACCAGCATTTTTAAACCATTTGCATCGAGTATCCCGAGGCTTTCTGCATCTAAAAGAAGCTGAGAGCGTAGCGGATTATAGATAAGATCAATCACGCATTGCAGGGACGTAAATGAAGCTAGCTCCTCTTTGGTAAGAGGGGAGATGCCAGCGTGAGGAGACATTCCTACTGGAGTCGCATTGACGAGAAGATCGGCGTCACAGTGGGATTGAAGTTGGTCATACGTAATTGCGCAGTCAACGCATGTTGAACTTACTTGAGGGTTTCTGGAGACTCCCACAACGTACGCGCCACCTTTTTTAAGTGCATAGCAAACTGCCTGGCCAGCACCGCCAAAGGCTCCTAAAACTATTGCTTTCTTTTGGTTCAAGCTGACCTTGAGACTTTTAACTAGATACTCAAAGCCATACACATCTGTGTTGTCTGCAGTTATGAGCCCATTTGTATCTTTTACCAGTGTATTTGCCGCTCCAATAGCTTGAGCATCCTCAGAAACTGAGTCCGCAAGGGCGCAGGCATTCTTTTTGTAAGGGATGGTAACGTTCAAGCCACGCCAAGATTGGTCTTTGAGGAAGTCCTTTAGCTCCGAAGCAGAAAGCTCATGAAGCTGGTAGGGAAATGACCCTAACTTTTCATGAATTTCTGCCGACCAGCTATGAGAGAGTTTCTCGCCAATAAGTCCAAAAGGAGCAAGGGGAGCTGTAGGGTTACTTGAGGCTTGATGCTCGGTTTTAGAGCTCATGAGATGACTCCTGAACTGCTTTTGCAGCCTTCATCAAAACCTCAAGTAACTCTAAAGCATACGGTGTAAGTTCAGGTGAAACAGAGGTTTTAACCTGGTTTTTTTTGGCATCTTCTCGCGAGGAATCTAGAACAGAGAGTCCATGTTCTTTTTTGTAAGCACCAATCTGTTTGGCAACTGCAAGTCTTTGCTCAAACAGGGCAAAGATTTGCGCGTCAATTGAATCTATTTCCTGGCGCAGCGTCTCTAACTGATTAGTCATTGTGATATCCGTTCTGCTCGGAGGGCCAGGAATACAAAGTATCGAGAAGGGCTAGGGCAAATGCGCTTTCAATGCAGGGAACCGCACGTAAAACTGCAGTTACATCATGTCTGCCTTTAACCACAAGCTGCTCTGGTTCCATAGTCTGAAGGTTAACTGAATGTT
>CAKAPZ010000070.1 GCA_916720015.1 uncultured Atopobium sp.
CTCTCTCATTTCCTGTGCTTCCTGAGGAGAGCAGACAATTCCGTCAGCGCCAGCGCTATAAGAAAGAGATGCCAAACGAGCAACCTCGTCCTTAATGGAACCGTCAACACCAATGGAATGGAGTGCATCCTCGTCCATGCTGGTGAGGACAGAAATGGCCACCAGCTTGGTGCGGCCGGACTCATCAACGCCACGCTCTGCTGCAGCCTCTTCTGCACCCTTACGACCAGCAGCAATCATCTGAGCGGTTCCCAGGCCATGAATAGAAAGAATGTCTGCGCCAGAAAGCGATGCAGAGTGGACAGCGCCTTTAACCTGAAATGGAATGTCATGCACCTTGAGGTCAAGAAACACCTTAAAACCGCGTGCGTGCATCTCGTCTACCATCGAGGGTCCGTAGCGATAAAAGAGCGTCATGCCAACCTTAACCCAACGCGCGTGGCCGGCGAGAAGATCGGTGAGCTCCAAAGCTCTTTCTCTTGTGCAATCAAGCGCAACAATAACGGCATCGCGTGCCTGCTCGTCTGTTAGCATTCAACAGCTCCAATCAGCTCATGGATGTCAGATACACCCTGGGACTTTGCCCAGTCAGTAAGCTCGTTCAGGATACGTGGAGCACACATAGGATCGTAAAGGTTTGCAGAACCTACCGAGACAGCCGTAGCGCCTGCCAGGATAAACTCTGCAGCGTCCTCGCCCGTTTCTACACCACCAACGCCACAGATAGGAATAGAGACCGCTTGTGCGCACTCCCAGACCATACGGACAGCAGCGTTATGGCAAAGAGGACCACTGAGGCCGCCTGTTGGCTTAGAGAGCCTACTCTTTCTGGTGTGAACATTAATTGACATACCAGGGATAGAGTTAATGAGTGTAAGACCGTCTGCGCCTTCAGCCTCAAAAGCCTTACCAATCTCAGCAACATTGACAGGAGCCATCTTGACCAGGATAGGCAACTTAGTCAAAGGACGAACTGCCTTCATAATCTCTGTAGCCTGCTCTGGAGTACCGCCCAGGGGCTTGCCGCCCTTCTCGAGATTTGGACAGCTTACGTTAAGCTCAATAGCTGAAATATGTGGATTAAGCTCTTCAAGGCGCTCGACAACGTCAATCATCTCTTGGACGGAATGTGCTGCCATCTGCATGATAACGCGCGTACCACGGCCCTCAAGGTCCTTCATGTAGTCATCGGTATGGGCGATAAAATCGTCCACTCCAGGATTAGCAAGACCAACGCTATTCATCATGCCGCCGTTGAGCTCGCACATGCGAGGAGCAGGGTTTCCTTCCCAGGGAACACGGGCGACGCCCTTCATGGTAATTGCGCCAAGCAGAGAAACGTCGTAGAAGCCCTCAAACTGCCAGCCGTAACCAAAGGTACCCGCGGCGGTGTTGATAGGGTTTTTCATCTGGATGCCACCCAGATTAACGGCCATTTTTACCTGATCTACCATGCGATCTCCTTTGCCTCAAAGACAGGTCCAACCATGCAAGCAGACGCATAGCCGCCCTTAGCAAGTGGGACATTGCAGGTGTTACATGCACCAAAGGCGCAGCTCATCATACGCTCCATAGAAACCTGGCAGGCAACGTTATGGGCAATGGCAAGTTTGGCCACACTTCTCATCATAGGCTCAGGACCGCAGGTATAGACGGCATCCCAAACGCCCTGACTCAAAGGCTCTTCCAAAGCTGCTGTTACAAAACCCTTGATACCCTTGGAACCATCATCTGTTGTGACGTACACGTTCTGTGCGCCCAAGGCGAGAAGATCTTCTTCTCCAAAGAGTTTCTCGGCAGTTTGTGCGCCAATGACCGCGTCAAACTCAACACCTAACTCGGTAAGCTTACGAGCTGCCGCGATAATTGGTGTGATACCCACACCTCCTGCTACCAGGACGCTTCTCTTGCTAGAAGCGTTAAGGCGCCAGGGGCGGCCGCAAGGAGCAGTCATGTCACTGGCGTCACCAGGCTTCATCTGAGAAAGCCTGCGTGTACCCTCGCCTACCGTTGCGTAGATAAGCTCCAGCGTATCGGTTGCTTTATCAGCTAGCGAGAAGGACAGTGGGATGCGAAGAATATGACGCTTATCGCCTGGGACGTTGACGTTTACAAACTGACCAGGTTCCAAGGACTTACAAAGACCTGGCACCTCAAGCTGAGCTCTATACAGATTCTGGGCAACCTGGGTATTGCTCAGAACTGTAAAGTCAAATACCTGTACATTTCCACGTAGTGGCATTACTTTTCCCCTCCAGGAACAACTACCTCATTGGCAAGAACACGCTTGCCGTCAACAAACACATCAGTTGCAACGCCATAAAGCTCTGCGCCAATAAAGGCCGAGTTCTTAGACTTGCTCTCAAAATACTCTGGCGTGATCTGGACTTTCTTTTCTGGGTCAAAAAGGGTCAGGTCAGCCTTGTAACCTGCAGCAATCTTAACAGGCTCAAGACGCAGAATACGACGAGGATTAACGGCCATTGCACGAACAAGACCAGTGTAAGAAAGCTTGTTGGTGCGTACCATATTGGTGATCATCAGAGGCAGCGAAGTCTCAAGGCCAATGCAGCCAAAGTAAGAGATTTCCCACTCACAGTCCTTCTCGTGAGCTGCATGAGGCGCATGATCGGTAACAATGCAATCAACTGTTCCGTCTACGACCGCAGCCTGAAGAGCAAGCGCATCCTCAGAAGTTCTGAGCGGTGGATTCATCTTAAGGTTGGTGTTGTACGTATCAGTGATGTCGTCCTCAGACAGGAAGAGATGGTGAGGGCAAACCTCAGCAGTAACAGGCAGACCCTCCTTTTTGGCTGCACGTACCAGCTCTGCTCCCCTGCCCGTCGAAATGTGACAGATGTGCAGAGGACAACCGGTAAGACGGCAAAGATCGATGTCTCTGGAAATCTCCAGCTCCTCGCCAAGTGCTGGCCAGCCAAACATGCCAAGGCGCGTACTTGCGCGGCCCTCGTTAACAACACCACCAGCACTGATGGACTCAATCTCACAGTGAGCAGCAACAACGCGGTCAAACTGGGAGACATACTCCATAACGGTGCGCATCATACCAGCACTTTGAACGCCGTGGCCGTCGTCAGAGAACGCGGATGCCCCCTCATCAACCATATTGCCAATCTCAGCAAGCTCTTGTCCCTTAGAGCCCTTGGTTAAAGCACCCATAGGACGGACGTGAATGAGACCAACCTCATTGCCGCGATCAATCTGGAAGCGAACGGCAGGTCCGTTATCAGTAACAGGATTGGTGTTTGGCATAGTAGCAACATCAGTAAAGCCGCCATGAACCGCAGCCCTAGAGCCCGTCTCAATGGTCTCTTTGTACTCAAAGCCTGGATCTCTGAAGTGGACGTGCATATCAACAAGACCAGGAGCTAATACCTTACCTTTTGCATCAATAACGGTATCGCCCTCTTGAGGAGCAACAGTTGCTGCAACTTCAGCAATAGTTTCTCCCTCAATACGAACGTCCATTACGGCATCAAGGTTAAGCTGTGGGTCTACAACACGTGCGCCCTTAAGCAGAAATGCCATCAGAGTCTCCTCCCAAAAGCAGGTACATTGCGGCCATGCGCGTCAAAACGCCTGCATTGACCTGGTCAAGAATACGAGAGCGAGCGCAATCGGCCACCTCGCTATTAATTTCCATACCGCGATTCATAGGTCCTGGGTGGCAGATGATTGCCTCAGGCTTCATCAGCTTGCTGCGGCGCTCGTCAAGACCCCAAAGTCTGTTGTACTCACGGCGAGAAGGAATAGGAGCTCCTTCCATACGCTCAAGCTGCACGCGAAGCATGTACACGACATCTACATCACCAATGACTTCATCAAAGTGCGAGGTCTGAGAGCAACCAAACCAACTTGGATCGTCAACGTGGAATGTTGGAGGGCCAACCAGAACAACCTCTGCGCCCATAGTCTTAAGCGCTGGCACCAAAGAACCAACAACGCGGCTGTGAGAAAGGTCGCCAACGATGGCAACCTTAAGGCCGTCTAAGTGTCCAAAATTCTTGCGAATGGTATAGAGGTCAAGCATTGCCTGCGTTGGGTGCTGATGCTTACCGTCGCCAGCATTGATGACAACGGCATCGGTGTGCTCGGTAATCTTTTGTGGGGTGCCTGCAAGTCTTGCGCGGCAGATAAACATATCAACGTTCATGGCGTCAATGGTCTGGATGGTATCTGCCAGAGACTCTCCCTTAACAACAGACGAGGTTGAACCTCCCATATTCAGAGCATCAGCAGAGAGGCGTTTCTCGGCAAGCTCAAATGAAGAGCGAGTCCTGGTAGAAGGCTCCAAAAACAGATTGACAATGGTGCGGCCGCGAAGTGCTGGCACCTTTTTAATGTCTCTGTTGTTTACCGCTTCAAACGACTGAGCAGTATCAAGAATCTGCTGGATGTCGTCACGAGTCAAACTGTTTGTATCAATCAAATGTTTAACCGAAAGCATTAGTTTCCTCCCTCAATAAAGGGGTCAGAATAGTCAGCTTCATACAGCAAGACACAGTCCTGACCATCAATTTCTTTAACATTTAAGCTGACTACCTGGCTCTTTGATGAAGGAACGTTCTTTCCCACATAGTCAGGTCTAATAGGAAGCTCGCGGTGACCGCGATCAACTACTACGGCCAGCTGGACACGCTCAGGACGGCCATAATCAATGAGAGCGTCAAGCGCTGCTCTGATAGTTCTTCCGGTCTGAAGAACGTCATCTACCAGCACAACACTTGTGCCCGTAATATCAAAATCGATATTAGTTGCATGAAGCACCGGTGCGGTATTTCTTCTAAAATCATCGCGATAAAAGCTGATATCAAGCGAGCCAACTTTTGGCTTACATCCGGTGAAGCTCAAAATCTTTTCCGCAAGACGAGAAGCCAAAACTTCTCCACGGCGAATAATGCCTACGAGAGCAACGTTTTCAATTGAATCGTTATTCTCGACAATTTCGTGAGCAATTCGTGTAAGCATGCGGTCAAGGGACTGCTCGTCCACAATGAGAGAGTGCGAACTTTCTTGAGCCATAGCGCCTCCAATAAAAAAGATACCTCACCTGGCCAGGCACAAGGTATCCAAAAGGCAAAACTATGACTATGAGCCTTACGGGTATCTCGTACCACATTTAAAGACACACATATTGTACTCGTACAGAACCTAACTTTTGGTTAGGAATTTTAATTATCTCTTGAGGTGCTCGTAAGCTTCACAAACTTCGTCTACAGGACCAAGCATGCGCTGCTTACCCTTCTCAATCCAAATAGCGCGGTCACAAATGCGCTGAACCAGGTCAATAGAGTGAGAAACCAGAAGGACCGTAACATTATTAGAAGCAACCAGCTCTTTGATGCGGTTCTCGCACTTTTGTTGGAAGAGGAAGTCTCCTACCGAGAGTGTCTCATCAACAATGAGCAGGTCAGGCTCTGTAACGGTTGCAATTGCAAAGGCAATACGTGCCACCATACCAGAGGAGTAGTTTTTGAGTGGCATGTCCATAAAGCCCTCAAGCTCAGCAAACTCTACAATCTGGTCAAAGTG
>CAKAPZ010000071.1 GCA_916720015.1 uncultured Atopobium sp.
TTTTCTCGCCATGTCTGAGTAAATTTACTCAGACATAATGCAGTTTTCAGGCTCAAAATTTAGGGTCACGTAGTCTATCTTTCACGTGCCTGATTTCTGCAAAGAATCTGTAAATCTTGCCTAAAAATGTAAAAGAAACTGTGGATTTGCCTGATTTTGTTAAAGAATCTGTACCTCAATTACAGATTCTTTGCACTTTTAAGGCGCGCATGCTGTTAGGGCGCGTTTGGCGAGAAACCCGTGCGCTCGTAACCTATCGTCAGCGATGCACGTCCTAGCAGGTCGTTCCACTTTCGGAATCCGCGAGATCAACGTCGTTTGCAAGCGCCGCTTCCAGCGCAACCTGCAGTCCGCGAGTCATCATCTCCAGCGACATGCTTGGTACCTGGTGCTTCTTCTCGCCAGCGGCAGCCTTCTCGCCTGCGGCGCCTGTCTCGGCAGCTGCGGCGTTTTTCTCGACAACCTGCTCCGTTGCGAACGGTACGTGCAGAAACGTGCCGCGAGTCTCCGGGAATCGCGTGGCCAGGGCGTGAAGGACCTGGTACATGACGTCGTTGCACACGTACGTGCCCGCGGTATACGAGACCGCCGCAGGAATTTCAGCCTGGTTCATGGCGGCGACCATGGCGTTTACCGGCAGCGTTGCAAAATACGCGTCGGGAGCACCGTCGATAATGCGCTGCGAGAACGGCTGCTTACCCGCGTTGTCGGGAATACGCGCGTGAGCCCAGTTGATGCCCACAAACTCGGGCGTAATCTTGCTTCTTCCACCCGCTTGGCCCACGCAAAGCACAATCTCGGGACGCTCCGCTTCAAGCGCGTCGATAACCTTCTGAGCACCAGCGCCAAACTCAACAGGTACGTGCAGTTTTATCACCTGAGCACCGCCAATAGTCTCGGGCAGCGCCTTCACGGCCTCCCAAGCTGGATTGATTTTCTCGCCATCAAAAGGCTCAAATCCGGTAACCAGAATCTTCTTCATTTTGCCTCCGCACCTCGATTGAACGACACATGTCCCGCACGCTGTTCGCCGCACGCCGATCGCTGTTCGCCGCGCGCCGCCGCTAGGCTATCAACCGCGAGCTCAGTTCACGCTGGTCGAACTGGTCATTTTCCCTTACCATCATAATCGTCCGTAATGCAATCTGAAGGAGCATTTAATGCACGGTAACAAAATTGTGCTTGTAGCGGGCCTGGGAAATCCTGGCGAGAAATACGCGCGCACCAGGCACAATGCTGGTTTTGCCGTCGTCGATGCCCTTGCCGAGCGCCACGGCGTTTCGTACTGGAAAAACGAAGCGGGCTGCCAGGTCGCGGAGATCACTCTTCCCGCAGCTCCCGGAGCCGCATCTGGCGAGAAACGCCGTGTACTCCTGGCCAAACCCAAGGACTTCATGAACACCAGCGGTGGTCCCCTCTCCAAACTTGCTCGTGCACACCACCTTCAACCTGCGCAAATTCTTGTTATTCACGACGAGGTTGACCTCGCAGAGGGCCAACTCAACTTCAAGGAAGGCGGCGGCCTCAACTCGCATAACGGCCTGCGTTCCATCGCCAACAAGCTCCAAACCAGGGATTTTATGCGCCTGCAGTTTGGCATCGGTCGCCCTCCTGGAAAGATGCCGGTGGCAGACTATGTTCTGCGCGAGCTCAAAGGAAACAACCTGGAAGACTTCCTGGTCACTGCTCAGGCGGCCGCCGATCAGATAGAGCAGTTCCTCCGCAGCTAACGGTCACCGCCCAGACCGCAGCCGATCAGGTGGAGCAACTCCTCCGCAGCTAGCGGTCGCGCGTCGCCACCGCACGTCCGCACCTCCGCACGTCGCCATCACACGCCGTCGTGTCGCCGCCACCGCACGCCGTCGCGACGCCGCGTCCGCACGTCCGCGCGGCCCCGCCGAGCTTCTCGCCCACCCTCCGCAGCTAGCAGGCAAAACATTCTACGAAATATTTATGCTCATTCATGAATTATTCATGTCTTGCATCATGCGCAAATAGTACAATAGATATGTTGTTTGCGAATACGGGTTACCCAGACTCGTATGCGTGAGATGCATGCGTCACCTGCTACTGTCTTCTCGCCAGAAGGCACACTGTAGTGCGGCGCGTCAACTCACTCGCAGTTTTGTTGTGTTAGGAGAGGAGTACCGCTGAATGTATAAGATCCTCGAAAAGACTCAGTTCTCCGAGAAGGTCTTCAAGTTCCGCATCGAGGCACCACAGATGGCCAAGCATGCACATGCTGGTCAGTTCCTGATGGTCCGCGCAAATGAGTGTGGCGAGCGCGTTCCATTTACCTTTGCGGATTGGAATCCTGAGGAGGGTTGGGTCGAGTTTATCTTCATGGTAATCGGCAAAACCACCAGAATGCTTTCTACCTACGAGGTTGGTGATTTCCTGCAGGACGTCACTGGTCCTCTGGGTGAGCCTACCGAGATGGGCGAGGGCAAATGGGCAGTTATCGGCGGCGGCGTTGGACTGGCTATCGCCTTCCCTGTTGCTCGTCAGCTCGTAGCAGCTGGCCGCGAGGTCCACGCTATCATGGGCGCTCGTACCAAAGAGCTGCTGCTGCTTGAGGATCAGTTCCGTTCCATTCTGGACGACGATCACATCCACATCACCACAGACGACGGTTCTCTTGGCGAGAAGGGCGTTGTAACTGCACCTCTCGAGCGTCTTCTGCAGGACAAGCAGGTCGACCGCGTATTCTGCGTTGGCCCAGTTCCTATGATGAAGTTCTCCACTCTTACTGCCGAGAAGTACGACACACCTATCATCGCTTCCCTGAACCCAATCATGGTCGACGGCACTGGTATGTGCGGTTGCTGCCGTGTTGAGGTTGGCGGCGAGACCAAGTTTGCTTGTGTTGACGGTCCTGACTTTGACGCAACCAAGGTTGACTGGAACGACCTTCGCGCACGTCAGGCAGCCTACCTCACCGAGGAAGGCCAGTCCATCAAGGCTTACGAGGAGACGAGGTGCGCATGCCACAAGTAAACGGTCGCTACATTCCAAACGTTAAGGCACCTCGTACAGCTGACAACGAAGAGCCAGCTGCAGAGCGCGCACAAGACTTCCGCCCTGTCGACAAGGGTTTCACTAAAGAGATGGCAATTGCAGAGGCAAACCGCTGCCTGGATTGTAAGAATCCACTGTGCGTTCAGGGCTGCCCTGTAAACATCAACATTCCTCGCTTCATCGAGGCTATCCGTGCAGAGGAGTTTGGCCGCGGTCTTGATATCATCCGTGAGTCCTCCATGCTTCCTGCAGTTTGTGGACGTGTTTGCCCACAGGAGAACCAGTGCGAGGGCGTCTGCATCATGGGTAAGCGCAGCGAACCAGTTGCTATTGGTCAGCTCGAGCGCTTCCTTGGCGATCAGCCTGAGCTTGCTTCCAAGCCAGCAATCGCTCCAAAGAACGGCAAGAAGGTTGCAGTTGTAGGCTCCGGTCCTTCCGGAATTGCTTGCGCTGGCGAGCTTGCTCGTAACGGCTTTGACGTTACCGTCTTTGAGGCATTCTTCACCGGCGGCGGCGTTCTGGTCTACGGTATTCCTGAGTTCCGTCTTCCAAAGGCTGTTGTTAAGCGCGAGATTGACGGCCTTCAGGAGCTGGGCGTTAAGTTTGAGTTCAACTCTGTTGTCGGTCGTATCACCGATGCTGAAGAGCTCTTTGAGCAGGGCTTTGACGCAATCTATATTGCTACAGGCGCTGGCCTTCCAAAGCTTCTCAACATCCCTGGCGAGAACCTGCCTAACGTCTTCTTTGCAAACGAGTACCTCACCCGCGTTAACCTCATGAAGGCTAACAACTTCCCTGAGTACGATACCCCAACCAAGCACGGCAAGAACGTCGTTGTCTTTGGTGGCGGCAACGTTGCTATGGACGCTGTCCGTACTGCTAAGCGTCTTGGCGCTGAGCGTGCAATCATTGCTTACCGTCGTACCGAGGAAGAGATGCCTGCTCGTCGTGCAGAGCTGCACCACGCAAAGGCTGAGGGCGTTGAGGTTCTTCCTCTTGTCTCCCCTCTCGAGTTTGTCGCTGGCGAGGACGGCGCTGTTTGCGCAGTTCGCGTCCAGAAGATGGAGCTCGGCGAGCCTGACGCTGACGGACGTCGTCGTCCAGTACCTATCGAGGGTGCTATCGAGGACATTCCTTGCGACGTTGCAATTTCTGCAATCGGCACTAACGCTAACCCATTCGCAAAGATGATCGGCGACATCAAGCTCAACAAGTGGGGCTACATTGAGGCCGACGAAGAGGGCCGCACTTCCGATCCTCGCATCTGGGCTGGCGGCGACATCGTAACTGGTGCTGCAACCGTCATTCTGGCAATGGGCGCTGGTAAGGTAGCAGCTGCTTCCATCACCAAGCACCTCGGCTAATTCAGTTTCACTGACGTAGCTACAGCTCACATAACGAGCTAACACGGCTTTAGCTCACAGAGCGAGCTTACATGTAACAAAGAAAGACCTGGTACCACACGGTGCCAGGTCTTTTTCGTGGCCAGAAACTCCGCAGCCCAACACTCGAGCGCACGGGTTTCTCGCCAAGCGCTTTTCTCACCATCGCGCGCCTGAAAAGTGCAAAGAATCTGTAATTGAGGCACCGATTCTTTACAGAAATCAGGCAAATCCACAGTTTCTTTTACATTTTTAGGCAAAAGTTACAGATTCTTTGCAGAAATCAGGCGCGTAAAAGATAGACTACGTGGCCCTGAATTTTTGAGCCTGAAAGCTGCATCATGTCTGAGTAAATTTACTCAGACATGGCGAGAAAAACCGGCAAAACCACTCAGACATGGTGTGCTTTTCCGGCAAATCGTTCAGACATGGTGAGAAAATCAGGCGCGACCAAGCAAACACCGGATGCGCGCATCCGGCGCGCAGCAGGCTCACTCCGGGCTCGCACCACCCACCTGGCGAGAAACCCGTCCACTAGCAGCGCATCCGCACAAGAAACCCGGTATCCACACGAAATAGATACCGGGTTGAAATCACTCGCAACCTGCGACCCGCCCGCACGCGCCGCTGACCTGCGGCGTTGCCGTCGTTACGCCCACACGCGCCACTGACCTGCGGCGTTGCCGTTGTATCTCTCGCATGTGGCTACGAGAGCAGAAACTCCCTGACGCGAGCGGCAATACCTTCGGCATCCAGGCCAAAGTGCGAAAGCAGCACGTCACCAGGAGCGGACGTACCAAAGGTACGCATGCCAGCAAAGCGCATGGGTGTGGGCAGCTGCTCAGCCAGAAGCTCGGCAACTGCAGCTCCAAGGCCTGTTGCCACGTTGTGCTCCTCAACGGTTACCACATGACGGGTCTTCTCGGCAGATGCCAAAATGACTTCCTCGTCCAAAGGCTTGATGGAGAACACGTCAATGACCTCGGCAGAGATCTTCTCTTCTGCCAGCAAATCTGCAGCTGCAAGCGCCTGAGCAACCTCAACACCACAAGCAGCAATGGTAACGTCAGTACCCTCACGCAGGACGTTTGCAAAAGGCAGGCCGCCCTTGAAGGACTCATCATAGATGTCGTCAACCTT
>CAKAPZ010000072.1 GCA_916720015.1 uncultured Atopobium sp.
AAAGCAAGCGGTCCATTGGCTTGCGCGCTTCCATGTCCAGCTTAATGTCTGCAACAGCGCTTTCTTGATCTGGTGTCAGCTGATACGGGAAGCTGGACTCCATCTCTTCCTGAGCGGGAGTGTCCAGTGAGAACGCATAGCCTGGCACTGAAGCGCGGCGCGTGTAAAGGTCTACCAGGTCAAACGCCAGTTTCTTGGCAGACTTTCTAGCCTTGTTAGTGGCGCGCGACCAATCCGCCGTGTTAAGCCTGGTCAGGCGTGGATTATTGCCGTCGGGTCCCACATAGCGCGTGATGCGGTCAACTTGCTCCAAGGGCACATAGAGTTTATCGTCATTAGCGTACTCAAGCAAGAAGTAATCACGCTCTCTACCTGCAACTTCTTGACGTACAATAGCGGTAAAGTGCGCAATACCGTGCGTTGCGTGGACAACGTAGTCGCCCGGCTTAAACGGAAACGTCACCGTAGTGGGGTCAATGCGCTTGGAGCGCTTCTTGTTGCGCGCGCTTCTGGCCGTCAAGTCCGAGACAGAAAGCACTGCTAGATTAGCTGTTGGAATGATAATTCCCGCTGGAACAGGCGCATCGGTAAACGTGACACGGCCACGTTTGAGCGGCGCGTAGACACCATTTTGATCCGGCTCGTTTTCAAGCGCTGTACCCAGCGACTCTTCAAACGGAATGGACTCATCCGAGAAAAGCAGCTTGAGGTGCTCGCGAGCTGCACGGTCTGGCACCGCAAACACCACGGCATCGCGATCTTGCACTAGCTGCCTTACACGGCCCAAAAGCTTTGTGTCCGAGCCTGCAATGGACGGCTGTACCACAGAAAGCTCTGCCGTTACCGCAGCTCCCGTGCGCAAAAGTGACGAGAAGGACAGGCGCTGTTGCGAGCCAAAGTCCATAGCCTTGGGGTCTGTGTACAGACCATCTAGTTTCACTTTTGATGCTGCTGCGGATGCAGAAATCTCATCAAAGGCGCGCTGGCAATCGTCAAACAGTGAGCGGGGCTCAGCAAGAACTACCAGCGTCTCTGAAGAGATATGCTCAAGTGGGCTGGCAGATCCTCCGTATAGTACGGGCAGATAGCGCTCAAGCGCAGGGGCTTGGGCTCCGCGCTGAATAAGCTCCAGGTCAGCGGCAAGTGCAGAGTTTTCTTGCGCTCGCGTATAGAGTGCTTCCTCCGCGCGGCGAATGGTCTCTTTGGTAAACGCAAGCTCTCTAGCTGGGGCAACGGTAACCTCATCAATGGCGCCGATAGTCTGGCCGGTAGCTGCCACCATGCGCCTGATGCGGTCAATCTCGTCTCCGAAGAACTCAATACGCACGGGACTTGTTGCCTGAGCTGGGAAGATATCAACGGTGTCTCCGTGAATGTGGAAGGTGCCTGGCGCATCTACCTCGCCGGTGTCGGCGTATCCCATGCCCACGAGCAGTGATGCAACATCCTCAAAGGGGACGTCGTCGCCAACGGTGAACGTCGCTGGAAGAAAATAGCCCGAACCAACAGGGGGAACTCTGCGCATCAGCGCGTGGGCGCTTGCAACTACAATGACCTTCTCGCCAGCGGAAAGCTTGGCGATGGCGCGACACCTGGCTCCAATGAGGGCGTCGTCCGGCGTGGTGTCCGACCAGGGGCGATCCTTGCGGTTGGGATAGCGCAGCACGGCGTCGTTGCCCAGCCACGCCGCGAGCGAGCGCGCCGTGCGATCCGCGGCGTCCTCGCCCGCAACAACCAGCAGGCATGGACGGGGATTCTGCGCCCAGAGCGCAGCCAGCATCAGCGGACGAGCGCTTTGCGAGAGAGACAGCGTAGCGTCTGATCCGCGCGAAAGCTCTCGTTTCAGCTTCTCTAGCTCGGGCGCGCTCAGTAGTTGAGCTGCAACTCTATTGATAAACACACAGTCTCCCGCCATGCCGCTAAACCCACATGCAAACGCATGCGGGTTACACCAAACCTTGCTGGATGAGGCGCGTCGTGCGGCCACGCCATGCACTTGCCGCAACGTCCCACGAACAGGTATGATAACTTTTCAATTGGGCTGTTATTGTAGCTGTTATGCAGCTATTTTGCTATTCTCGCCTCACGTGATAACGTAACTACATACTGGGTACACATAGAAGGAATTGAGGAGAGGTTATGCCCAGAGAATCAAAGAAAGTCAAGGTAGAACGCGGCATTGAGCTGTGCCGACGCATGCACGAACTCTATCCAAGCGTCCAGAGCGCGCTGGATTACCACGACGCGTTTACCCTGCTCATCAGCGTTATGCTTTCGGCGCAGACTACTGACGCCGCGGTAAATAAGGTCACTCCCGAGCTGTTCCGCCGCTGGCCAGACGCCCCATCCATGGCGGCCGCCAATGCTGTCGAGGTCGGAGAGGTCATCCAGACTATCGGCTTCTGGCGCGCAAAGGCCAAGCACTGCGTGGAAACCGCCCAGATTCTGCTGACGGAGTACGGCGGAGAAGTTCCGGGCACCATGGAAGACCTGGTCACGCTCCCGGGCGTTGGTCGAAAGACCGCAAACATCGTGCTCAACAAGATGTTTGACGTGGTCGACGGCATCGCGGTGGACACGCACGTCTACAGGATCTCCAAGCGTATGCGTCTAAGCTCGGCTTCTACGCCGCTGGCTGCCGAGAAGGATCTGCTCGCGCTTCTCCCCCACGAGCTCTGGAAAGACGTCAACGAAGAGTGGATTCACTTTGGGCGAGAAACCTGTACTGCTCGCAACCCCAAGTGCGTTGGCTGTCCCATGAGCGACATCTGCCCCTCCTACGAGCAGCCCAATCGCTGGTTCAAGGGGTAAGCGCGGGGCCCGGCACGCTGGCCCGGCGCTGATCTGCGAGCACACGGGTTTCTCGCTAGGCGCGCATGTTACGAGCGCGCGGGTTTCTCGCCAAGCGCGCATGCTACGAGCGCACCGGGTTTCTCGCCAGACGCGCTCTTGCTGCGCGCTAAGCTCCACGAACAAAGCCGCTGGTATATGACGTATCAGCGGCTTTTTGCGCGCGGAGTCAATTGACTTGCGATTGCGAGCCTGAAAAATGCATGAAGTCTGAGTAAATTTACTCAGACATGACGAGAAAAACCGGCAAATAGCTCAGACTTGGTGAACTTTTCCGGCAAATCACTCAGACATGGCAAGAGAATCAGGCTCCATAGAGGGGGGGCGAACTCGGACGCGCTTTAAATTCTGCCTGAAAAGTGCAAAGATTCTGTATTTTGGATACAGATTCTTTGATGAAATCAGGCAAATTCACCGAATCTTTAACGCTTTCAGGCAAAAGTTACAGATTCTTTTAAGAAATCAGGCGCGCAACGAGCATATAGCGAGAAGACCGCCCTACAGCAACATCTGCGCACAAAAAACCCGCCAGCAGGTCATTGGCTTGCTGGCGGGTACATTTAACGCACTAAAACTTCAGGCTGCGACTTCGCAGCTCAGAGCGCCTACAACTTAGTAGTTGAGGGACTGCTCCTCGAAGTATGCCTGTGGGTGACCGCAAACTGGGCAGACCTTTGGTGCAGATGCGCCGACGTGCAGGTGACCGCACTTGAGGCACTTCCAAACCTTGACACCCTCGCGCTCAAAGACCTCGCCGGACTCAACGCGCTCAAGAAGCTTCTGGTAACGCTCGTCATGAGCCTTCTCGATGTTGCCGACAAGACGGAACTTAGCAGCGATCTCTGCGAAGCCCTCCTCCTCAGCTACCTTAGCGAAGTCAGCGTACATAGTGGTCCACTCGTAGTTCTCGCCAGCTGCTGCGTCCTTGAGGTTCTCTGCAGTCTCTGGAATCTTGCCGCCGTGGAGGTACTTGAACCAAAGTTTAGCGTGAACGCGCTCGTTGCCAGAAGTCTCGGTGAAGATGTTGGAAATCTGCTGGTAACCCTCTTTTGCAGCCTGGGAAGCATAGTAGCTGTACTTGTTGGTAGCCTGGGACTCACCAGCAAAAGCTGCCTCGAGGTTCTTCTTTGTCTGAGAATTCTCAAAATCTACTGCCATTTTTTCTCCTCTCCCGCGTTAACGAGTGGCACGTTAACGCATGTCAAAGCGCTTGTGAGCGCAATGTTAAGCGCCTGGGTAGCGCCGTGTTACCTGTGGTGAACAAATGCAAATGATAATCATTAGCACTTATGCTCATATACTGACCCCTTCGTCAGCACTATGAATTATAACCATTTAGGGTAGCCAGTATTCATCATTTTTCTGACAAAAGCCTTCCTTCGCAAGTTCTTCAAGTAAGCCAAGGGTAACCTGCTCATCAAGGGTTTCTCGCCCCGCGTTAACCTCAATCTGACAAAGCTCCTGGTGAAGCATCTCGAACACCGCTCCTCCCTCGTCTTTATGGGCGAGAAGAACGCGCAAGAGCTCGGCTCGCTTCTGTCGATGAGATCCCTCAAAGCGCGTCTGCTTGACGTGACTTTTTGACCTTCGCGAAGGGTTGGGAATGGTTTTCTTCAGGTACGCACCATAGTCGAGAAGGGCGTAGTACCAGCTACGTGGCGTGAGCTCCGCTGTGGCATCGTTCGCGGCACCGTCGGCGTTCGCAACGTTCGCAGCGTCTGCGACGTCCGCCGCATCCTCAACACTCGCAGGGCACGTTAGCTCTACCAGCGGGACAAGCTCGGAGTCTGGCACGCCCTCTGCCTGCGGATACAGCTCGTGCAGAAAGACCGTGCGCACGTTAGTCTCCAGGTAAACACCGTGCAGATTAAACGCAAACGCACGAATACCCGCAGCAGTGGCCGGACCAATGCCTGGAAGCTTTACCAGCTCCTTTGGATCTTGTGGAAAGACTCCGCCGGCCTCAGAAATTGCCTGAGCAGCTCGATGCACGGACAAAGCACGACGGTTGTAGCCCAGGCCCTGCCATTCTTCAAGCACGTCCGAAGGCGCGGCGGCAGCCAGCGCGTCAACCGTGGGGAAGCGCTCCAGCCATCTCTGCCAGCGGCCATCTACACGGCTGACTTGTGTCTGCTGAAGCATAACCTCAGAAATCCAAATAGCATACGGATCATACGTGCGACGCCAAGGCAAATCACGATACAATTCGCGACCTTTCTTGGCTACGAACTCAACAAATGCACGCAGCTCAGGCGTAAGTTCTGATGCGGGGTCCACTTCGCCACTCATTTTTGTATGTGAGATTTTCTTATCGACCAATATTGAACTCGTAAGGCTTTTTCTCAGCAGAAATAACCTCACCATCAAGCAGGTTATCAAACGTGCCGGCAGTAACCTCAGCCTCAATAGCAGCAGCGGCATTCTGGATAATCTGCTCGTTACGCTGGGCATTCTCGTTCTTTACCAGATGAAACTCGCCCACCATCTCTGGCATAAGACCCTCTACAACAACTTGATGCAGAGTCACGGACGCAAAGAAATTACGCAAGGTTTTCTCGGCACTGCACCAAAGGGGTCCAAAATAGCACGAATTATGACGAGGGCATGGCTCATTATTAGGACCTGCCCACTCACAGCTAGAAATGAAAACAGGTCCCTGAACTGCCTCAACAATGTCAAGAACGCTCA
>CAKAPZ010000073.1 GCA_916720015.1 uncultured Atopobium sp.
GCGTCATGTATACGTCTTTTTGACAGATTATCTGACTTAGGTGTGTTTTGAACTGACTCCTATTTCTCGTGTCCAAGAAATGGGAGGCAGTTCAATTTCTGTGCGGGGGGATTTTCTTGTACGGGAAATTATTACCAAGATATTTTTGCAGGCAGCTACACGCGTTGCAAAATCACATACCGATTAAGATTATTGTCTTTGCCGTCTGCGCTAAATTGCGCGCAAACGTGCACGTCAGAGCCAAGACTTGCAAGAAGCTCATCAAGCTCCTCTTGCGAGAAGTGATGACAATAGCGCCAGGTATTTGCCTTATCTTGCCAACCAATCAGATAGTCATGCTCCTCAAGTTCTGAGGCATCTATGCCCAGCGCACGCAGCCCCTGAACAGTAGTTTCTTGAGCTTTAGCAGAAAGTTTTTGGCTGTTCATAAACTGCCAGAAAGAAACGCACACATAGCCGCCAGGTTTGGCTTTCTCTAACAACGTACGCAGAAGCTGGAGCCTCTTCTCTGCACCTGGTACGTGATGTAAGAACCCAAACGCAACCACTAAATCGCAGGCCGGAACAGTCAGACGCGAAGAAAGCGTGTTATCAAGCAAACTCTTTATCACATCCAACTCAATAAATGCCAGATCAGAGACATGAGTGTTTGCCTCACCACTCTCTACCAGTGGCTTGCAATTGTCTACAGCAAAATACTTTGCAGGGACAATCCCCGCCTTATCGCGTAAAAAGCGAGCAAAGCGCAGGTTGCCGCAACCCACGTCAAGCACAGAGGGTTTCTCGCCAGATATAAGCTGAGGCATGACATCTAGGCACTGCCGCCACCCTTGCCAAGGCGTCTGACGCGTTGCCGAGAAACTCTGAGCCTGCAGCGCATAAAACTCAGAGGTAATGCGGCTCAGCCGCTCAGCAGTAGATGCGCTGATAGATTGTGTATGTGTTATGTAAGAAGAAGTGTCCATACAGAGATTTTACGTCACCGTCTTACTCCTAAAGGCCAGAAGCTCGCCTTATGCCTATACTGTTTGTATGGATGAACTCATTTTGGACATATTGCAGCAGCTCAGAGATGGCTCACAAGGAGCGCTTGATACGCATCAGCTTGAGATGCTCATCAACTCGCACAACAGTGGAATTGACTCGAGCGCCCACAGTACAGAGCGCGAGAAACTCATTCCTAAACGAGCAATTCTCCCCTATTTTTTGCAGGTCAAGCAGAAAAACGATGTGCTCTGGCAATCGTGGAATGTGACCTCTGAGCTGGAAGAAAGATTTATTCGCTCCGTGCGAATGAAGCCTCGTCGCACCGCTTCTGGCGTGGCTACCATTACGGTTATTACGAGGCCTCATACCTGTTCAAGCAATTGCATCTATTGCCCGTGTGATCTGCGTATGCCTAAGAGCTACCTTGCTAACGAGCCTGCCTGTCAGCGCGCAGAACTAACGTTTTTTGATCCATACGTACAAGTTGCTGCTCGTCTTCAGGCGCTCCATCAGATGGGCCACTCAACCGACAAAGTAGAACTCATTGTACTTGGTGGTACCTGGAGCGATTATCCAGAGAGCTATCAATACTGGTTTATCAAGGAGCTTTTCCGTGCACTCAACGAGTGGCCAAGCTCTCCTAATCACATCCAGGAACGCCTGAATTGGTACACCTCGTTTGGCCTGCAGAACTCTGAAGATGCTCTCTCCTCCTTTGTTGCTGAACAGCAAGCGGCAGTCTTTGAAGATACTGCCACGTATAACCAGGCTTTTCATAAGCTCTACGACACTAGTCAGCCTCACCAAAGCGCCTGGTCACAGATGCAAAGTACCTATGATGAGCTGGTGGAGCAACAACACGTTAATGAAACAGCTGCTGCGCGCGTGGTTGGTCTTGTTATAGAAACCAGGCCCGATACCATAACACCAGATAACCTACGCATGTTTAGACAGCTTGGGTGCACCAAAATTCAAATTGGCATTCAGAGTACTCGTCAAGAAATCCTTGATGCAAACAAGCGTCAGATGTCAGTTGCTCAGATTAAACGAGCTTTCTCGCTTATTCGCTTGTACGGGTTTAAACTCCACTCTCACCTGATGGTTAACCTGTTAGGTGCAACTCCTGAGGCAGACAAACAGGACTTCAAAACATTTGTTACAGATCCAGGATTTCTCCCTGATGAGATTAAACTCTACCCCTGCGCCCTCGTATCTGGAACCAAATTAGTCCAAAAATACCAGGAAGGCTCATGGCGACCATACGCCAAAGATGAGCTGGTAGACGTGCTTGTTCAAGACGTGCTTGCAACGCCTCCATACGTGCGCATTTCTCGCATGATTAGAGACATTAGTGCCACTGATATTTTGGTGGGAAACAAACATACCAACCTTCGTCAGATGGTTGAGCAAGAGCTTGCTGCTAAAGATGTTGCAAGCCGCGTGCAGGAGATTCGCTTTAGAGAGATTAACCAGCAGCAGGTACGCGCCACAGAACTTACGCTGCAAGACTTTGCTTACACCACCGCAGTCAGCGATGAGCACTTCCTGCAGTGGGTAACTGCAGACAACAAAATTGCAGGTTTCTGTAGGCTTTCACTTCCCCACTGGGACAAACTGACCTCTGGTGCATGTGATGTTACCGCCAATGAGCTGCTGGTACAGCCAGGTCAGGCCATGATTAGAGAGCTCCACGTGTACGGACAGGCGCTCTCGCTGGGCTCGGAAGGAATGTCTGCTCAGCACCAGGGCTTGGGTCAAAAGCTTCTTACCAAAACCTCATCTATCGCAGCTGAGGCGGGCTATACCAGTCTTAACGTTATTAGTTCAATTGGAACGCGAGCCTACTATCGCGCTCAAGGCTTTACTGATGCAGGCCTCTACCAGCAAAAAGCTCTGTAAAGGGGACGTGGCCTTGCACCTCTAGACAAGCTTCATACGCTTACTTCATACGTCGCAAAAAATGCCGAGAAGACCGTTGGTCTTCTCGGCATATTCATAAGCGCCACCCTCTCCTGGACGCAAATGGATCTTAAGGAATGAGCGACAAAATCTGAGAGAGATTTTTCTTGCCGAAGTCAACCTTCTGACCGTCGTTAATAACCAAGCAAGGAACGCTCATGACATCGTAGGTGTCTTTGAGCTCTTTGAAGTGGTTGATGTCGTAGACATCGCAGGTAACCTGGGGATTATCCGCAGCAATGCGCTGAGCAGCCACAACAACATCTGGGCACATGGTACAAGAAAGTCCTACCAAGACCTGCAGATGCGTCTTTGACTCGATGGCGGCAATGGATGCCTTATCCTCGTCACTAATAGGCTGACCAGGACCTGCGGCGTTGTAGAGTCCAAGTACAAACGAAGTGAACTCGTGACCGCCAGGAACTCCGTGGAACGCAAGACCTGTTGGAGTGCCATCCTGTGCGCACACACGAACAACAGGAAGGTTCTTCTCGCCCGTGCCTGAAACCGTCTGAACGCTCAGCTTGTCGGTCATGGAAGAAAGTTCTTCCATGTAAGCTACAAGCTCCTCAGAGACAGGTCTCTGATCTAGCTCCAACTGAAGCACAAGCGGACGTGCCATGCGCTCAAAGACAGCGTTGAGCTGTGCTTTCATGTCATCAGTGAAGATCTCTCCGGAGTCAGAGGCACTCTTAGCCGCTGGAGCCTCAGGAGCCTCCTTCTTGGACGAGATGCGCGTGACGTTCATCTGTGGAACAAGGCCAGTTTTCTCCTGAGCGCGCTTAATATAGCGCTCCATCTCAGTAGCGGTGGTTGCCGCCTGACCGATAGCCGTTGCAACCTGACGCAATGGCTTCTGACACACATCACCTGCACCAAAGAGGCCCTCACAGGTTGTTTCCTGGTGCTCATTGGTAATCAGATAGCCGTAGTCATCAGTCTGTGCCAGCTCTTTTACCAGGTCAGTCTCAGGCGCGTAACCCGCGAAGACAAAGACACCAATGGAATCTCCATCTTCTGGAGCAAACGTGGTCTTCTCGCCTGTTTTAAGATTCTTGTACGTAATAGACCTAAGCGCAGAATCTCCAGCAACGGATTCAACCTGAGTGTTGTAGAGAACCGTAATATTTGGATTAGTGCGAGCAGCCTCGGACGACGCAGGAGCGCAGGTAAATGCTTCCTCGCGCACAAGAACCGTGACGTGCTTTGCATATTTAGTTAGAAATACGCTTTCTTCTGCAGCTGCGAAGCCTCCACCAATAACAAAGACTTCCTTGCCGGTAAAGAACTCGCCGTCGCAGGTGGCGCAGTAAGCAACTCCGTGGCCCTGATAGTCCTCTTCTCCCACAAAGCCAATATGGCGAGGATGTGCTCCAGAGGCCAGGAGAACGGAAAGGCAGGGACGCTCACCTTTGGTGGTGTGAACTACCTTGACATCTCCGGACATGTCCAGGTCAGTAACTTCTGCCAGCAAAAACTCTGCGCCAAAGGCCTCAGCCTGCTTACGCATGGTTTCTGAGAGTTCAGAGCCACTAGTAGAGAAAACTCCCGGGTAATTAACGACCTCATTAGTAATAGTGATCTGTCCGCCAAAATGGTCCTTCTCGACAACTAGAACACGGTAGCGAGCGCGGGCCAGATAGAGGGCGGCGGTGAGCCCAGCTGGCCCACCGCCGATAATCACCGCGTCGTAGAGGTCTTTGACGTCGGTCATTGTAAGCTCCTAAATCTTAGAGCTGACCAACAAGGTCAAGGCTTGGCTTCAGGGTCTCAGCACCTGGCTGCCACTTAGCTGGGCAGACCTGATCGCCGTGCTCTGCAACAAACTGTGCAGCCTGGAGAAGGCGGAGAAGCTCCTCAGCGTTACGACCAATGCCACCAGCGGTAACAAGCTCAACCTGAATGACACCCTCTGGGTCAACGATGAAGGCACCGCGCTCAGCAAGGCCGGCATCCTCGATAAGAACCTCAAAGTTCCTTGCAAGAACGTGAGCTGGGTCTGCGAGCATAGGATAGGTTACCTTAGAGATACGCTCGGACTCCTCATGCCATGCCTTGTGGACAAACTCGGTGTCGCAGGAAACAGAGTAAACCTCTGCACCAGCAGCCTGGAACTTGTCGTAGTTGTTTGCAAGATCCTCAAGCTCGGTTGGGCAGACGAAGGTGAAGTCAGCTGGATAGAAGAAGAACAGGCTCCACTTACCCAGTGTGGACTCTTTGCTTACCTCAGTGATGTCACCGTTGTGGAATGCGTTTACCTTAAAATCACCAATTTCCTTACCAATAAGAGACATAGTCAGTTCCTTTCTGTAAGTAAAACAACTTATAAAACGTGCTATTTAGAAGTTTACTCTCTTTAACTCTTTTGTCAATAACAATAATGATTACTATTTATATCCACAAAAAGAAACAGGCCAGATTACTCTGACCTGTGAACAGTTGGTGGGCGTTATAAGATTTGAACTTATGACCTCTTCCGTGTCAGGGAAGCGCTCGTCCCCCTGAGCTAAACGCCCGAATATGTTTGCTGCTGGGGATGCAGCAAGGGATATATTACGAGAAACCCGCCCCTCTTGCAACCGTCAAAC
>CAKAPZ010000074.1 GCA_916720015.1 uncultured Atopobium sp.
AACCAGCAGTACCAGAGAAGCTCCGGCAATCTTTACCTTATAGCTTCTGATTGTTTTGCTCATGCAAGCAAGCAGCCAGGCACACAGACCCCAGAGCACATAAAAGTGCATTTCAACAGCAAGACTCCAGGTGTGCAGATACACATGAGGAGCAAATTGGTTCTCGTAGCTGTTGCCCAGAACAATCTCGAAGTAATTAGTTACAAAGCCAAGAGCTGCGGCAATCTGATACTTAATGCCGGCAATAAACTCGGTTCGCACAAGTAAAAGAAACGGCGTGCACACCAGCACCATAAACACAAGCGGCGGCACAATTCTGTAGAAACGCCTGCGCAGGAATCCAATGACGTCGATGGATCTAAAGCGAGCAAACTCGTCAATCAAAAGAGCCGTGATGAGATAGCCCGAGAACGTAAAGAATACGTCGACGCCAATGAAGCCGCCTGGAAGCGCGTCCTTAAAAAAGTGATATATAAGGACCAGAACAAGTCCTGTTATACGTACAAGCGAAAACCATTTAATTCGCACTTTGATAAATCCCTTGCTTAAAAGTTCCTTCGTACACAATATTGTCTTGCGTAGTGAGCTTTCCTTGGCCGTCTGCCAGGCCTTTTACAAACTGACCTTCGTATGTCCAGCCGTCCTTTGAGGTGTACGTTCCGGTGCCTTGGAAATACCCGTCGACAAATTCTCCCTCGTAGGTATCGCCGTTTTCAAAGGTCATCTTGCCTTGTCCATTCATCTTTCCCTGAATGGTAGTGCCGGTATACGTCACCTGATTGTCGCCGAATACCAGCGTTTTTTGACTTGGTCGGTTGACCAAAACAATCGAGAGCACCGCAAGCGCCAAAATTGCAACAACACTTACCAGCTCCAGCCTTTTTCTACTCGCACTCACGGGGCGAGAATGGCGCTGTTCTGGCTCTGGATCTGCTTGATTGCGAGGACGCTTCTCCACACGAATGTTTTTGCGTGCAGATAGAGGCGTTTTCTGGCGCTTCTTTTTTTCTGGCGCAACTTTAGGCCGCATGTTTTCTGCAAGTTTTTCTGCAGGTTTTTCCGCGGACTGTACTGCAGGCTTTTCCGCGGGCTGCGCAGCAGGCTGTGCTGCGCTCTGAACTGCAGGCTTACGCTGCGCAAACGACGCAAAAGCAGATGAAAGCTGCTCAGATGCAGTCTGAAGAGCAGCTGCTGGACTTGCCGTAGTATCAACCTTCTCTACGGAAGCCTGAGGTGCTTCTACAGGTGCAACTTCCCTTGCCTCAGATGAAGGCTCAGGGACGTGCGCCGCTTTAACCATATGACGAGCGTTTCTTTTTTTAGCAGAAAAACGCGTAGGAGAACTCACTAGGTATTCCAATTCAATCGATTTGTTAACTATTTCATTGTACTAATTTCCTTCAACTTTTGAATTGTCATTTGTCCTATACACATTTACCAGATTCACAGGTACGCCCGCTGTTTTTCTGCGATTTTCTGTTCTAAGTAAAAAGAGAGAGGGGTACACTACAGGGTGGTATTAAAAAAGAAACAAAATGTGCTTACTAAAGTGTGTTCTAATTAGAAAGTTACATCATCGACATTACCAGGGAGGCGAAGATGGCAGAAGCAATTCGTAAAGTAAATATCATTGGCCATTTGAACCCAGATACAGACAGCATTTGTGCTGCAATTTCTTATGCGTATCTCAAAAATCAGATTGATAACCCTATCTATGAAGCTCGTCGCGCTGGCTCACTCAACCGTGAGACTGCGTTTGTCCTAAATCACTTTGGCTTCGAAGAGCCACAGCTTATTACTACGGTTACTCCTCAGATCAAAGATGCAGAGATTCAGGCTCAGCCAAAAGTTGATGCTGGAATGAGCCTCTATGCTGCTTGGCAGCTCATGCAGGACGTCAAGCTTGATACACTCTGCGTTACTGATGAGGAAGAAGAGCTTACCGGCCTGATTGCCGTTAAAGATATTGCAAATGCAAACATGAGCCTTTCCGAGCCAAACCTGCTCTCTAAGGCTAAGACAAGCTATGCAAATATCGTTTCTACGCTTGGTGGCACCATGGTTCTTGGTGATCCTCAGGGCGTTGTTAAGCAGGGTAATATTCGCGTTGGTACCAGCGCTTCTGCACTTTCAGAGATTGTTGATGCTGGCGATATCATTGTTGTTGCTGGCAACCATGAGAACCAGACTATCGCAGTTGAGCACGGTGCTTCTTGCCTTATTGTCTCTTGCGATGCTCCAATTGCTCAGGACGTTATTGACCTGGCTAAAAAGCGTGATTGCGCTATTATCAGCACTCCTCGCGATACTTTTGAGGTAGCTCGCCTGCTTATCATGTCTATGCCTGTACGTGAGAAGATGCTCACTAACGACATCCTTAAGTTCAGCGTCAACACCGCAATTGATGATGCTCGTAAGGAAATGACCAACTCAAGGCACCGCTTCTTCCCTGTTATTAACGAGAACGGCACTTTTGCTGGTCTTATCAGCGGTCCTGGTCTTTTGAATCCTCGCAAGAAACATGTCATTCTTGTTGACCACAACGAGCGCACTCAAGCAGTTGACGGTCTTGAGCAGGCCGAGATCATGGAGATTGTTGACCACCACCGCATCGGCTCCATTGAGACTTCTAACCCAATTACCTTTAGAAACGTCCCTGTTGGCTGCACCTGCACCATCATCTACGGCCTCTATCACGAGTACGGCATTGAAATTCCTAAAAATATTGCTGGCCTCATGCTCTCTGCAATTCTTTCTGACACCCTTGCATTCCGCTCCCCTACCTGCACCGAGCGCGATATCGTTGCTGGTAAGAAGCTTGCGGAGATTTGCGGAGAAGACATTGACACCTACTCTGAGCAGATGTTCGACGCTGGTGCAGACCTTACTGGTCGTACTGCAGAAGAAGTCTTCCACGGTGATTACAAGGTGTTCAGCCGTGGCGGCGTAAAGTTTGGCGTTGGCCAGGGATCCTTCATGACCGAGTCCAGCCGCAAGGCCGCAGAGGAACTTGTTGGACCATTCTTGGAGACTGCCGCAAAATCCGAAGAGCTTCCAATGGTCTTCTACATGTTCACCGACGTTAAGAGCCAGGTCACCGAGATGCTCTTCTACGGTGCTAATGCTGCCAACGTCATCGAGCGTGCCTTTAACGTAAAGGTTGATGGCAACATTGCTGTTCTTCCAGGCGTCGTAAGCCGTAAGAAGCAGGTTGTTCCATCTCTCATGGCAACGCTTCAGACGCTTGCCGAGGAAGCCGCCAACTAACACGCACTTCTCGCGCAGCAACCTCATGCGAGTTTCCGCGCCTCACGCGAGCTTCCACTGCACGGACTTCTCGCCATTGACTGAAATGACAACGCCTACCTGCACATGTGCGGGTAGGCGTTTTTCTACAGGAGCTGTTCTATGACGGCGCCTATTCTGTCTCTGATCACCAGATTGGCGCGATTATCGTACGGCGTAGGCTGGTCGTTAATGATGGCCATCTTGTTGCCCTCGTAGTAGTCGAGAAGACCGGCGGCAGGCTGCACTACCAGCGAACTTCCTGCAACCACAAGGACCTCCGCTTGCGAGATGACGTTCAAGGCTCCATACACGGTGTCCATGTTGAGGCCTTCTCCGTAGAAGACAATATCAGGCCTAATAACTGCGCCGCATTGACAAAGCGGCACGACAGACGACTGCTCTTCAATCTGATCGAGCGTGTAGGTGTGGCCGCACTCGGGACAATAAAAGCGCGTTTCGTTGCCGTGAAGCTCAAATACACGCTTGCTACCAGCGACTTGATGCAGTCCGTCGATGTTTTGCGTCACCACAGCGCGCAGCTTTCCCGCAGCTTCCAGCGACGCCAGCCACTTGTGGGCAATGTTTGGCTGGGCCTCCCCCAGATGATGAGAATTTCTAAAATACGTGTAATACGCTGCGGGATAATCCAAAAACACATCAAGCGAGAAGATCTCTTCAAGTGTAAAGTCTGGCGCCTTGCTGTAGGCAAAAGACTCCTCGTTGTCTGGATCAACGGTTACGCCATTTCCCAGGTCATAGGCTTCTTTTCCCATGTCATAGCCGTCTTGGCCAAGGCCAATAGTCATGTTTTCTACCTTGATGCCGCCCTGACGATACAGACCATTAGTACCCCTAAAATCTGGAATACCACTTTCTGTTGATACGCCTGCACCACCAAAGAAGACAATGTTATCTGACGACTGAATCCAGTCTTTAAGCTGCTCAATCTTGGTCATTAGGCACCTCTAACCTAAAAAAGGGACCCGGATAAACTGGGTCCCTCGATTTCAAGCGCCGGAGCTCTTGGCGCTGAAAACGCTAGTAGTCAAACTCGTTAGGAACATACTCAGTAAGGCATGCATCCAGACCGGCTTCAATTTCTTCATGGTTCATATGACGACCAATGAAGCACAGTTTTGTTTGACGATCGCCCAGTTCATCATCCCATTCTGCGCGTAGCTCGGGTTTCTCGTCAAGAAGGGTTTCTCGCTCATCCTCTGGCAGCGATGCGTAGAACATACCGTTCTCGTAGAACTGGACCTGCTTGCCTGCCTGCTCAAAAACAAAGCTCATCTCGGGGTCTTGCGAAATCCAAACGCTACCCTTGACGCGGATGATGTTCTTTGGCCAGCTAGCCACAAACTCATTGAGTTTGTCCAGGTCAAATGGCTGACGACGGCGATACACAAAGGTGGTAATCTCGTACTCCAAAACCTCTGGATCCTCGTGCTCCTCAGGGTGCTCCATTGCATCCATCCAGGCAGCGGAGGCGTAGGCCTTGTCAAAGTCAAAACGACCTGTATTGATGAGCTCACTCATTGGAATGTCACCGTTGACTGCCTCGACAATAACGGCGTCCTTCTGAAGTCCGCGCACAAGTGCCTTGAGCTCGTGGAGCTGCTCAGGGGTTACCAGGTCAGTCTTGTTGAGCACCAGCGTAGAGCAGAACTCAATCTGCTGAATAAGCAGGTTCTCGATATCGTCTTCTTCAATATCAGGGTCGAGAAGATCGGCGCCGTTGTGGAACTCCTCAAACATGCGAGCACAGTCAACAACTGCGACGATGTTATCAAGGTTGAGGTGAGAGTGATTAGTTGCATGCTGACTCTGATTGCAGAATGCAGAAATGTTATAGGTAATGGGGATTGGCTCGCAGATGCCCGAAGCCTCAATAATGATGTAGTCAAACTCCTCGGTATCGGCCAAATCACCCAACTGAAGTGCTAAGTCATTAGAAAGGGTGCAGCAGAGACAACCGTTGGTCAGAGGAATAACGTCGCCCTCTTTAGCGTAGCCGCCGTCTTTAATAAGACCGGCGTCAACATTAATCTCGCCAATGTCATTGACGATAACTGCTGCGTGAATACCTTCAGTGTTAGAAAGAATGTGGTTCAAAATAGTGGTCTTACCTGCGCCTAAATAGCCGGTAAGCAGCACAATTTTCACCTGCTTTGGTTCAGACATAGTGAGCTCCTTCAAATGTCAAACTTT
>CAKAPZ010000075.1 GCA_916720015.1 uncultured Atopobium sp.
AAAGCAAGACAGTAACAGTTAATAGTTTCTAACAGTTAATAGTTTCGATTCCTGAAACCTCTCATGTCCTAGCATGAGAGGTTTTTGTTTAGGTGGCAAATACCGTTTATAGAATAATAGAAGCCGCTTACGATAGTTACCAATAGAACCGATTAAACGCAAACGGTTTAAGCTCATACTAATACTGTAGAGGCATATTTATAGCTTTATAACTAACAAGCACCTTCATTTATTTGTGATTCAAAGATATGTTGTAGGTGAAGAAATGAAAAGAGCGTACCGCTTCATTGTTTCTATCATAGTTGTCTTAATTGCACTTTCTTCGTTTTTGGTGGGAAAAGGTTTTTTAGAAATTTTTACTTCCCGAAAATTTGATGCCTGGCTTTCTAATCAGCCGCAAATTTATACTTCACAGATGTCTAATGAGACAAAAGAAACATTTGTGGCAGTTGTTAGGTCTTACGCACAAACTCATAAGATGACCCTTATAACAAAAAAGACTGAATCAATTACTGAAGGGCCTAGGATATTGACCGTTGGCGTGCTGTCTTCTCCAGGTAGTGAGGTTAACAGCTTTGATTCTTTTGATATTCTTGGCACCCAAGTTATAAATAGGCAAAAAATCAATGAACTTCTAGGACATTCTCCAGAGTCATATCTTGGCTACGGAATGGATACCAACAATAAAGTTAGTGACTTACCGTATGTTCTAGGATCGGTTTATTTCAAATTAGATCAAATCACTCCTGGCTATAATCTGGGAAATTCTTGCGCTGTATTAGGCCTTTCTCCAGAAGAATTTGATGAGCTTGTCAGTCAGATTTCAGAAGCTACTGGCTTACACAAAGAAAAAATTACTTCTAATTATTCAGGATCAGCGGTTGAAATCGGACTGTTCTACTACGTTGCAGGGGTAACTTTTATAATCTTGAGCATATCGTTTTGTTTACTGACGTATTACAACTCATTACAAGAATTAAAGAAACTCGGTGTCCACGTAATGCTTGGTTGGAGTAAAGGCGATTACGTTATACATCACTATTTCTTCTACTGCATTTTGACAGCCGTTTTACTGCCATTAGCTCTTATGTGGACAATGGTTAATTGCTCCGGATTTGATATTACTGGTAGTTTTTTACTGTTTACGTTTACCTCGGCAATGCCAGCAATACTTGTAGTTGTGGTTTCGGTACTAATTTCTGCGGCTCCACTTCTAACAATCCGACCTGTAGATGCAATTTTAGGAAGGCTGTCACAAAAGGGTTTATACGTTCTAACAGCAATTATATATACGCTTTGTTGCGTGGTGGTTTTTGCTGGTTCAACCTATATGGATGCTCCAATAACTATGTATTCAAATCTACTATCCACTCAAGAAAATTGGTCTGTATATAAAGATTGGTACATTGTTAGAAACCACGTTGCACAAGGTAATTTCTTCAACGGCAGGCCAATGGATAAAAGCAAGGAATTATTTGATTGGTATAAAGACCATGAACACGATAAAGGCATCTATATTGCTCATGTCAATCAAATAGGCGAAGCAACTCTAAATGCTTATGGAATAAATTCTGCAATTTTAAAGCCATTTGATGTTCTGATTGCATCCCCATCTTATCTAAAAGAAATCGGGGTAGCGTTGACTGATGAACAAGTTAAAAAAGCGGAGAATGGAACAAGGATTTATCTCGTTCCAAGCTCGTACTCAGAAGAGCAAAAATCTCTGCTAAGAGAACTTGTTGCTAGAAGCGACAAGATATTTGAGTCAGATATCGTTACACCCTATATGCAAAATCCTTCATCTGAATTTATTGAATATGATATGAGCAAGGGATTTTTTACTTGGTCAACAAGTATAGATAGCCCTTCTATAAGAACAAACGTCGTAATTAAAGTGGTAACGTCAAATAATATGGTCCCCAGTGAATCAGAGAGCTTAGTTGCTACGGGGCTTGATAATAGCTATATCAAATTGTCACCTGAGGCCGCATCAAATTTGTTGGATTCCAGCGGTGTTGTAGAGCTCTCTGATGACGGATTTGGAACACAGTTTAGTTCGATAGAGAGCTTCATAAAGGACTACAGAAAATCTCTGCAGGAGCTATTCCTCTTATTCGGTGTTGTAATTGTGCTTATGTTTGCAGCAATAACGGTGATTCAAATAAGCATGATTTCAATTGTTCAAAGATTGAATGAGAGAAAAATTGCTGTTGAATGCATGCTGGGATTTGGCATTTACAAGCAATACATAAATATTTTCCTCATAGTGAATCTTATTGCACTTGTTGGAACACTTTGCATGATTGTCATAGGTTCAACTCTTGGAATAATAATGGGCTGCTTGATGTTATTGATTTCCAATTTGACTATCAGTATTTCTGCAAATAGAAGCACTATGAGAATCGTTCTAGAGAATCTCTCTAAGGAGTAGTTATGAAAACATTTCTACAGGTAGATGCTCTCAATAAGTCATTTGGAAGCAACACAGTTCTTCATAACATTTCATTTGAGGTAGAAAGTGGAGAGTCAGTGGCTCTCGTGGGCCCTTCTGGGTGTGGAAAATCAACACTTCTTAATATCATCGGTCTTCTCGAGACATTAGATTCAGGCACAATCAACCTTGAGGGAAAAACATATCCTTCAATCAATAGCAAAAAAGCAACACTTATGAGGCGTATAGAGATTAATTATCTATTCCAATCTTTTGCTCTCATTAATGACTGGAAAGTAAGCAAAAATCTCTTATTAGCGCTTCAATACACCAAGCTTTCAAAGCAGGAACAGGAACGTCTTATTAGAACCGCCTTGGAAAACTACGGGATCGGCGAGAAGTTCGATGCGGTTGTAAATGAGCTTTCTGGTGGAGAAAAGCAGAGAGTAGCAATTGCTCGAGCAATGATAAAGTCAGGCAATTTAATCCTCGCTGATGAACCAACCGGATCACTTGATAAGGCCATGGCTACTATTGTTATAGACAGTTTGCTAGACTCCGTTCACGCAAACCATAAAACGCTTCTTATGGTCACACATGACATGGGTATTGCCCAGCGTTGTGATCGAATTATTGAATTACCAAAGCATCAATAGAAGTATTAACAGCGTAAAACACGCCTAGCTTAGCAATGTGTATGAGGAGCGTTAAATAGCGTGGTCTTAGGCAACTTTAACGGCAGGAAGGCTTGCGGTTGAATCTGCTGACCTTGTATCCTGCACGCGTGGCCATGCGCAGCTACGAACATCGTCAGAGCATGCGCAGCTACGAACATCGTCAGAGGTGAGACCAAGCCAACGAGCACGATGACCGTCAATTTTTGCTGGGCGTCGATGGAGCCACAGGGAAATTCCTAGGGTCCAAAGAGGCAGCAAATAGAGGAAACTTGCAGCTAGAAGGCTCATAGAAGGTGCGCCAATTGCAGAGAGTACCGAGATATTTGAAATGGACCACGGAACCAGTGGGGCAAGAATTACAGCGCTATTCTCGATATCTAGAGCAAGGGCGCTAGAAGAGTTCTCCGCGTTTTCGCATAGATCATTTGTCAGCATGATAGCTAGGGTCTGGTTGCAAGAAACCATTGAGGTAAACATGCTGGTAATCAGAACGCCAAAGAAAGGCGTGGAGTTATCGGAAAGGTCAGCTACCAGCTGGCACATACGGCGAAGCAGGCCAGTTGTTTGGAAAAGACCAGCGTAGCTTGAAGAAATAGTGACAATTGTCAAAACGTTCATCATGGAGAAAACGCCGCCACCGTTAACCATGTTAGCAACGGTAGCTCCTGGCGCACGAAGACCAAAAAGCAGAATGACTGGTAGATCTGCAAGAGGAACGCGCTGGATTGTGACGCAGAGAATGCATGCAAGTATCAAGCTGGATGCCATGGTAACAATGACATCGACTTTCAGAATTGAAAATACAATTACGAGAAGCGCCGGCGTAAGTGAAATCAAAGAGAGCCTAAAGGAGCGGCTGAGAAGACCAGTAATATCAGGGATTGTTCCCGTGTTTGCCATAAAGAAGTCCCACGCTACATAGATAGCGCATGCGGCAATGAAAGGAACTACGCTGGTTCGAAGCATGCGGTTAATGTTTTTGGATAGATTAGTATCGGTGAGCTGTGAAACAAGGATTGCGCTGGTAGACATAGGGGAGCAACGATCGCCAAAGTAGCTACCTGCAAGAACAGCGCCACCAATAAAGAACTCGCTTGCTCCAATTGCCTTACCAATAGACATGCAGATGATTCCCATGGTTGCAGCAGTACCAAATGCGGTACCCAGAAGCATGGACATCATGGTGCAGAGTAAGAATGTTGCCAGAATAAAGATAGATGGAGAAATAAGCGAAGCAGAAATGCTGACAATTTCTGGAATAGTTCCAGATGCACGCCAGGCAGCACTCATAGCGCCAACCACAACAAACAGCGCAATGATCGTTTTAACTTCCCAGACAGATTCAAAGGCTGCTAATAAAAGCTTTTTTGCGGAGATTTTACGAGAAAGTCCGTAACCAAAAAAGAGGAAGAAACCAATGGTCAAGATAGATGTAAGGGGGAAAGATAGGGCTGTACCTACGATGAGCATCACCGCAAAGGCACTTAGTACTATTAGCTCTACCATGCATCCACTCCAAACGAATTTCTTATGTAAATAGAGTAGGCAACTAAGAAGTTGAAGTCCAACTGTTTTCAATGGTTATAATTACAAGTAATTTTTGTAATTCAGTAGGAGCAAAAATGAACTTTCAGACCATGGATTATTTTGTTGCTGTTGCAGAAGAAAAAAGCTTCACCAAGGCAGCTGAACGCCTGAGCGTAACGCAGCAAACGCTCTCGGCAAATATTGCTGCTGCAGAAAAAGAACTTGGCTCTAAGCTGTTAGAACGTACGGTTCCGTTGTCTCTAACGTTTGCAGGGGAAGAGTTCTTGCGTTATGCCCGCAGGTTTCAAGCACAGCGTCGCGCCATGGATCAAGAGTTTCTTGATATTGCGGGCAATGAGCGAGGTCGCTTACGCGTTGGTGTTACCGCCACACGAGGCCACATCATCATGCCGCGCTCTATTGCTGCTTTTCAAAAATTACACCCAAATATCTCCATTGAGCTTGATGAGGGTGAAAATGACGAGCTTGTCGAGTGGCTATCTGAAGGTCAGCTCGACTTGATTGTCGCAACAGTCAATTCATCGTCGTATGACTTAGTCGTTAAAAAGCTTTTTGACGAGAAGATCGTTCTTGTTGTCTCTCAAGCGCTTCTTGAGTCTTTGTATGCAGATAAGGTTGACTCAGTTGTCTCGCAAGTCAAAAAGACGGGAAAGCTTACAGCCCTGGAAGCCTGTCCCTTCCTAACGGTGGGCAAGCGAGACATTGCAGGTAGTTTTGCTCGCCATGCGTTTGCTGCGTCGGGCATTTCTCCTACTATCAAGGTTATGTCCAGAAACTCCGAGACGCTTTTGGCGCTTGCCATGAGAGGCGTTGGTGCGT
>CAKAPZ010000076.1 GCA_916720015.1 uncultured Atopobium sp.
CTAGAAACATACACATCAAGGGTTCTCTCGCCAATCTGCTCTGCAAATTGCTCTCCCCACTCGATGATAGTTGGACCGTCAGATTCAAGCGCATCGTACAGGCCAGTGTCTTCAAGCTGGTCGGGATCGTTTAAGCGATACAGGTCAAAGTGGTAGAGCGGCATGGTTGTGCCCTCGTAGACCATCTCAATGGTAAAGGTTGGGCTGGTCACGTCGTCCGTGACACCCATACCAGCAGCAATGCCTTTGGTGAGCTGCGTCTTTCCTGCGCCCAGGTCTCCCGTGAGCACCAGCACGTCTCCAGCTTGCAGGAGTTTGCCCAGAATCTGACCAAGAGCAATAGTTTGCTCGGTGGTGGTAGAAACATACGTGCCAACTGCGGTTTTCTCTGGCAGGTTGTTTGCGCTGACGTTGTTCGCGGCGGTGTCGTTGTTTGCAGCAGCGTCGTTCGCGGCAGCGTTATTTGCGCTGGTAGAAAGGTTAGTCACAAGAGCCTCCTCGAGGGTGTTCCTCAAGCCAATCAGCAAGAAGTCGCAGGTCATCTTTGAGGAACTGCGCCCACTCCTTGCGGTAAATAGTTGATGCGGGATGCATGGTAGGTAGCACGCTAAAGGCGCCTATCTGGTAAAACTTGCCGCGCAGCTCCGTCACACCCTTATCGGTATGCATAACAAACTGCGTTGCAAAATTTCCCAAGCAGACAATAACGTCCGGCTTAATAGCGCGAATCTGATCGCGAAGGTACGAAGAGCACTCCTCCACCTCGGCTACCTTGGGATTTCTGTTTGAAGGCGGTCGGCATTTGACCACATTAGAGATAAAAACATCCTGGCGAGAAAGGCCAACTTCTTCTAACAGTGCGTCAAGCTTTTTGCCCGATACGCCCACGAAAGGTTGACCACTTAGATCCTCATTTTTACCAGGAGCTTCTCCCACAATCATGATGCGAGCCGTGGGATTTGGACCACCAAACACAATGTTGGTGCGCGTTTCCCAAAGCGGACACTTCTTGCAATCAGCTATCTGCTCACGAATCTCGTCAAGCGTGACTGCCATTAGATGTACACCTTATCGAGGCGCGCACCAAAATTGCAAACTACCTCGTAGTTAATGGTCTCGCGAAGATCAGCCATCTCATCTGCGGTGATTTCTTGATCGCCATCTTTGCCAATGAGAGTAACCACGTCACCGTAGCGAATCTCATGCGCAGGCTTATTGGCATGTGTACCTGCGGTATCAACGGCAATCATAAACTGATCCATGCAGATATTGCCCACCTGGCGGACACGGTCTCCGCGCGTCAAAACGTCCATGCGATTAGAAAGACTGCGTGCAAGACCATCGGCGTAGCCAATAGGCACGGTAGCTACCTGGATGTTATTGCGAGGAACACGCCACGTCATACCGTAACTAACGCCATCGCCAACAGCTGGATACACCACGCGCGTCACTCGACCGCGCACGCTCATAACGGGCTGCAGGTCAATGCGGGGAATGGTGAGCTTACTTGGGTGAAGTCCGTACAGACCAATGCCCACGCGAACCATATCAAACTGGATGTCTTTATGCAGGATAGTACCAGGCGTGTTGTCAGCGTGCACCAAGCCAAGCTCATACCCTGCGTTTTTAAGCGTTGTAACTGCTTCAATAAATCGATTAACCTGCAGGTTAAAATCCCAGTTGTCGAGCACATCGGCCGTAGCAAAATGCGTAAACGTGCCAGCACATTCAAGACCCCTGTGGAAATCGATAGAACCACGAACCTCAAGAAGATCTTCTCGCCTGACACCAATACGGGTCATGCCGGTATCAATAACCAGGTGGTAGCGGCCTACCTTGTTAGCTGCAGCGGAAGCCTCGCCATACGCAAGAGCAAAGTCAACCGTGTAGACGGAAGGCATGATGTCAAAGCGGACAAGGTCCGGAATGGAGGTAACCGGCGGCTCAGAGAGTACCAGAATGGGGTTATCAATACCCGCACAACGCAGCTCCACGCCCTCATCAACTGTTGCAACGGCAAACTGATCGGCACCCACAGACTGCATAGCCTTAGCGCACTGAGCTGCTCCGTGGCCATAGGCGTCGGCCTTGACCACACACATCATCTTGACACCGCGGCTGAGTTCAGCCTTAAACGCCTTTACGTTGTGGCGGACGGCAGAAAGATCAATCTCTATCCAAGCCCATCTATCCTGTGGATATGCCGACATCAGGCTCACCTACTCCGCAGCTTCTTCAAAGTCCGCCATAGGAAATGCAATCTGCTCCTCAAGTGCATCGGAGGCAAGACCAATAACGTCACAGACGTCGCCGGCCATAGCTCCGCGTACACCGAACTTCTCGGCAGCTAGCTGACCTGCGTAAGCGTGAACCTCGCAGGCAAGCGAGCAGAAGGTGGGAAGGTCATCAACTTGACCAGCAACCTGAGCCAGACGACCAGCAATGGTACCAGCAAGAACATCGCCAGAGCCAGCGGTTGCCAGTGTGACGGGGCCTGGCTTTGGTAGCACAGCTTTCTGAACGCCCACGCAACCGGTAGCGGTGCCCTTAGCAACAATGACCAGTTCAGAGCCACCATCTGCCCAGACAATCTTGCGAGCAGCCTCAAGCTGAGCCACCAGGCTTGCAGGAGGATTGTCCACCTGGTTGACCAGGCGACCAAGCTCGCGACGATGTGGAGTCATAATGAGCGGAGCGGTACGACGCGTGAGCTCAGGGAACTCAGGGAGGTTGTTATTGGTAAGGCGAGCAATGCAGTTGAGCGCGTCGGCGTCAACAATAACGGGCAGCTCAGAGTCAAGCAGTGCAGAAGTAACCTTGACGGTTCCGCCAGAAACACGCATACCTGGACCAACCAAGGTAACGGTACGCATGGCAGCAAGCTGCAGTACCAGTGGAGCTGCCTCCTCGGTAAACACACCCTCAGCATCGCATGGGAGACCAATAACAGGAACCTCCGGCAGCATCATCTGAACGCTGCTAACAATGGCCTCAGGAACTGCCAGCGTAACGTAACCAGCGCCCGCACGAGCAGCCGCCTTAGCAGCAAGAACAGCAGCCCCGGGGAATCGACTTGAGCCTCCAACCACCAGAACGGAGCCACGAGAGTACTTATCGCAGTCGTTGAGTTGAGCGGGAACACAAGCAAGATAATCTTCCAGGTCAACGCGCCATGCAACAGGATCTGCCTCAACAACCAAGCGCTCAGTCTGCTCGGCCAGAGGAGCCACAACAATGGAGCCGCAAACATCGCGGCCCGCGTCAGCAATAAGGCCGGGCTTCAGCGCAATCATGGTAACCGTAACGTCAGCAACAACGCATGCGCTTTCTACCTGGCCTTTCTGCGCAGAAAGGCCACTCGGAACGTCAACGGAAAGTACGCGAGCGCCGGACTGATTGAGGCACTCAATCCAAATATCAAACGGAGCACGAACTTTGCCGTGAAAGCCTGTACCCAGCATGCAATCAAGCACCACGTCAGCCGTTGCCAGCAGGTCAATCAGCTCCTGGCGAGAAGGGCCAACAAGCACGGAAACTCCCGCGCGAACGGCGCGCTGCGCCATCTGACGTGCAAGATCGCCGGAAATCTGATCGGGCTCAAGCGGAGTGACTACCTTAACGTTGCAGTTTCTAGAGCGCAGCGCTTCTGCTGCCACCCAGCCATCTCCACCGTTATTGCCAAGACCTACGAGGATGACAACGTTAGAGATGTCCCCTCCCATGCCAAGGGCCTCTTGAGCAGCAGCGTAACCTGCACGGTGCATGAGCTCGGAAACGCTCACGCCCACACGTGTCAGTGCAATCTCTACACGCTTGATGTCCTCAACATTTAGTACCGGCTGCATAACTTACTCCTCGGATTTAACAACATCATCAAAGGTTGTCTCAATTATAGGTTCTTGCACGCGCTCAAGCTCATCCAACACAGAACGAGCTTCTTTGAACGAACGTGCCAGCTCTTGGGCAGCATCTTCCTTTTGATCTACCTTGGGTTTTACGGCGTTGGTCACCGCAACCGCATTGGCCACCGCCACGTCTCTGGTATACGAGATAGAAAGCGCAATCTCTTGCACACCCTGCTCCGCCGCAATCTGTGCAGCCTTGCCAGCCAGGCGAGCCTGCGGCCTGCCCAGTTGATCTCTCTCAACAGAAACATCCTGAAAACCAATACCAGACGAGAAACCCGTTCCTAAGGCTTTGAGCACGGCTTCTCTTGCTGCAAAGCGGGCAGCATAGTGCTCCGCAGGACGAGCAGTGCGCTCACAATACGCACGCTCGGCATCGGTGAACATACGGCGAATAAAGTGAGGGCGCTTCTCAATTGCCTGCTGCATGCGGGCAATCTCAAGCATATCTACACCTATTCCTGCCAGTGCCATCGTATCCCCTGGATCTATCTGCGCTTAAGCGCTGAGCCTATACTCCTCGAGTGCATCGAGCACAATCTGATTTGCCTGCTGGCAGAGCTCATCGGTTGGAGCTTCTGCAAGAACGCGCACCAGAGGCTCTGTTCCGGAAGCGCGGACCAACACGCGACCATTGCCCTCAAGGAACTTCTCGGCAGCTGCAACTGCATCGTTGACCTTAGGAGACTGCATAGCAGCCTCTTTGTCGGTAACGCGAACGTTAACCAACTGCTGTGGATATAGTGTAACGGGACGAGTCAGCTCAGAGAGTTTCTCGCGCTCTGCTCGTAAGACCTCCATAATACGGAGGCTGGTCAGAATGCCGTCACCGGTCTTTGCCAGGTCACCAAAGATGATGTGACCACTCTGCTCACCGCCTAGGCTGTACTCGTTCTCGTTCATGCACGCATAGACGTACTTATCGCCTACGCTGGTTTTCTCGTAAGAGAGGCCAGCGTCGTCAAAGGCCTTGAACAGGCCAAAGTTGCTCATGACGGTAGTGACCACGGTCTGCTTAGCCAGGCGACCATACTTGTTGAGATAGGTGCCACAGACGTAGAGGATCAGGTCTCCATCAACCACGTGGCCGCGCTCGTCAACTGCCAGGCAGCGATCGGCATCGCCGTCGTAGGCAAAGCCCACGTCAAGGCCGTTCTGAACTACAAAGCGCTGCAGCTGGTCAATGTGAGTGGAGCCGCAATCAACGTTGATGTTGAGGCCGTTTGGAGCGTTGTTGATAACATGCGTCTCGGCGCCTAGGGCGTCAAAAACAGGACGAGCAACACTGGAAGCTGCGCCGTTTGCGCAGTCCAAGCCAATCTTGAGACCCTGCAGACTAAAACCACAGCTTGCAATAAGGCTAGAAATGTAGCGGTTACGACCCTGCATGTAGTCAACCGTGCGGCCAATGGCGTCGCCCGTTGCCAGAGGAACGTCAAACTGGCCGTCAATATAGGCCTCTACCTGCTCAAGGACGTCCTCGTCCATCTTGTAGCCGTCTTTGTTGACCAGCTTGATGCCGTTATCGGTGAACGGATTGTG
>CAKAPZ010000077.1 GCA_916720015.1 uncultured Atopobium sp.
CCTATCTTTATGCAGAACATCTCAAGTAGGATTTATTCCCTGCTGATGAACGCTGCCCTGCTCACCCTTGGTGGAGATATTGCCATTGCTTCTTACGGCGTGCTCCTCTATTCTGGCGGCCTTATCCAGCCGCTCATTTATGGACAAGCCGACGCCATGCAGCCAGCTATTGGCTATAACTGGGGCGCAAAGAAAAAAGATCGAGTACTTGCCATTGAGAAGTACATCTTCTCCACAGGCATTATCATTGGCATCTTTGCGTTCTGCGTTTCGTTCTTCTTCTCGGAGTTCTTGGTCAAGCTCTACCTGCCAGAAGGAACGCAAGAGTTGCTTAATATGGCCATCCCGGCAATGCGTATCCATGCATTTATCTTCATTTTTAGCTGGATTACCATGTGCACCGAGAGTCTTGCTATTGCGCTCAAGCAAACAAAAATCTCCAACCTTTTGAGCGTCTTTATGGCACTCATCTTCCCTATCAGCTCGCTTATGGTTCTGAGGCCATTTGGTCTGGACGCGCTCTGGTACGTCTCAGTTGTATCCAACATACTCTCGGCACTGCTCTCTGTTGGCTGCCTCATCCACATCTATCGCAAGCACTTTAAGGGTGTAGGCGCTGATGACGCAAACGAAGCATCTGAGCTCCAGGACGAAGATACCCAGCTCGCTGAGGCAGAGCTTGCAGAGGCAGAGCTCGCAGCTTCCGAGCTCTCTGGTCCAGAAGACCACCTGGACGGCGAGTCCATCTCCAGAGCTCAATAGCCTGTGCACTCGCAACAACCGCAGTTCAGCGCACTCCCAGCTCCGCACGCCCGGCATGCTCCGCACAACAACGTACTCCTCACAAAAACATGGCGAGAAGACCTTCTGATTCCAAGATCTTCTCGCCATAAACATAAGCGGTTATAGAACGTCTACCTACAGCGCAGCAAGTGCCTGCTCGACGTCGTTGATAAGGTCTTCGGTGCCCTCAATACCACAGCTCAGGCGTACGGTACCTGGGGTAATGCCTGCTGCTACAAGCTCCTCGTCAGTAAGCTGACGGTGTGTTGAAGAAGCTGGGTGCAAACAGCAAGAACGAGCGTCTGCAACGTGTGTTGCAATAGAGAAGACCTTGAGGTTGCCCAAGAACTTCTCGGCAGCCTCGCGACCACCAGCAACGTCAACAGTGATAACACCGCAGGAACCGTTTGGCAGGTACTTCTGAGCCAGCTCGTAGTACTTATCTCCTGGAAGGCCAGGGTAGCTTACGTGCGCAACCTTAGGGTTGTTAACAAGCGCCTCGGCAACTGCCTGGCCATTCTTGCAATGCTGAGCCATACGAACATGCAGGGACTCAAGGCCAAGGTTAAGATAGAAAGCGCTCTGTGGCGACTGGATAGAACCAAAGTCACGCATAAGCTGAACGGTTGCCTTAGTAATAAAAGCGCCGCCGTTACCAAAGGTATCTGCATACACAAGGTTGTGATACGAAGGATCTGGCTGTGTCAAACCTGGGAACTTGTCTGCGTGTGCAGCCCAGTCAAAGTTGCCGCCATCAACAATAGCGCCGCCAACAGCAGAACCGTGACCATCCATGTACTTAGTAGTGGAATGGGTCACAATATCTGCTCCCCACTCAAGAGGACGGCAGTTCACAGGTGTAGCAAAGGTGTTATCAACAATCAGTGGCACGCCATGGTCATGAGCAGCCTTTGCCCAGCGCTCAATATCAAGGACAACCAGCGCAGGGTTTGCAACAGTCTCACCAAAGACGCACTTGGTATTTGGCCTAAATGCTGCATTAATCTCCTCGTCAGTTGCATCTGGCGAGATAAACGTGCACTCCACGCCCATCTTCTTAAGGGTGATAGCAAACAGGTTAAAAGTGCCGCCATAAATGGTGGAAAGCGCAATAAAGTGATCTCCGGCCTCAGCAATGTTAAAGACGGCAAAGAAGTTTGCTGCCTGACCAGAAGAAGTCAGCATTGCAGCAGTACCGCCCTCAAGAGCACAAATCTTTGAAGCTACATTATCCAGCGTTGGATTCTGAACGCGAGAATAGAAATAGCCAGCAGCTTTGAGGTCGAACAACTCTCCAAGCTGCATCGACTCGTCATATTTGAACGTGGTTGATTGAATGATAGGCACTTGCCTAGGCTCACCGCAACCAGGCTGATAACCGCCCTGCACGCAGCGAGTCTCGATGCTCTCAGACATAGCATCCTCCCTCATAATCATCATCCACGCCGCGCAAACGTCAATGCGCTCCAAACGTGGACTATGTGATTATCTAAGGATACTAGTCTCTCTACCCTCAATAACACGCTCAATCAAAACTTTTTCATGTTCTGAAACAATTGCGAGGTCTGAGGTAACATCTCTGAAGTCCATGGAGTCTTTCCACTCTTTGACCAGGGAAATGTTGCGCTGAGCTGTGCAAACAATACTAAGCTCAGAGTCAATGTCCTGCATAATCTGAGTATAATTTGCGCGTTTCTCGCCCAACATGTCACTGAGGTGGAAAAGAATGTGCTCAACTTCACGAACTTCTCGCCTTGCATGGTGTACCTCAGAGAAGCTGGTCATATCCAGGCCAAAAAGGCGCGCATCAATGGTCTCAAGCATGTAATCAAAGCGGCTGCTGACATCCTCAAACGAGAGGCCATCTTGTAGCACTGCGTCTGACCAAGCGGGCTCAAAGAGCTCATCAAGAGCGCAGCGCAGACTACGGCGAACCGCCTTCTTGCGCAGAGCCTCACAGACGCGATCACGCTCAGTCTCGCGAGCTGCTTCTACAGCGCTGACCAGCTTGGAGCCTTGAGAGAGCTCTCCGGACTCCATCAAATCTGCAACGGTATCAGAGAAGCCGTCGATCTCACGAAGACGCGTAGTTGCACCAAGCATCAACCTGTAAACAGGCTCAGCAATCTTAACTGCTTCCTCATTAAGAAGTGGCGAGAAGAACTTGGTAAGCAGCTGAGTTCCCCTAAGAGCAAACCTAAATGCTGCGATTACTGCAGGATCTTCTGGATGAGTGCGGAACTCTGCATATGCGTCTTCAAGGTTGGTTGCTGCATGAGCGCATGCCTCATCAAGAGCGTCAAGCGTTTCCCAAGGCTGAGTGGAAGGACCACTGACCAGCCAAAGAAGCTTACCGTGAGGCTCACGAACATCTCCAAGTTGCTTCCAGACACACTCGTGTTGATGACCAAGTGAACCACGTACGTCAATAGCGCACACGGCGCCCTTTGTCAGCGGAAGTTCAAATCCCAGAAGAGTCTCTGCAACATAGCCCAAAAATGGAGCATGACCAACAAGAATCAGCGTTTCTGCATCAGCGTGCTCAAGCTCTGCCTGAAGTGCAGGAAGATCTTGATCGTAAAGGGAGTCATGAATCTCTAGACCTTCTGCATCCAGAGCCTCTGCCACAATCTCTGCGGTCTCAAGTGCGCGAAGAGCAGGACTTGTCCAAATCTCAGCCTCTTCTCCCTCTGGCCCCAGCAGACCAAAAATATGAGGATAATTGGCAGAAAGAGCCCTTTGACCAGCACGCGTAAGCTCTCGACTCATGTCTTCAGAGCCACGTTCAGATACACCATGTCTAACAAGAACCAAAGTCTTTACCATGTTTACCTCCGCTGGTCATCTGCAGAAAACTGCTTCTTATAGCGTAATAGGACGCCCGCGCAATTTTGCACGAACGTCCTATTTTTACTGCCAACGGGCAAATATATCGGTATATGGCGAGAAAAACTTTTTATCTCGCATCTCTGCTATGCAGTTTTTGCATAACGGCTATGCATAATCTGCACGCAAAAATCCAACTTGAAAGACTTGGCAACTGTGGCGGTTAGGTTAGCGCACCAATCGCGCTCCGCCACACCGCCTGTGAACTGCAGTCTTAAAAGTCAGCGTTACCAACGGTACGAGGGTGAGGAATAACGTCACGAATGTTATCCACACCAGTGAGGTACATAACAAGACGCTCAAAGCCAAGACCAAAGCCAGAGTGTGTGCAAGAGCCGTAACGACGAAGATCCAAGTAATACTTGTAATCGTCAGGGTTCATACCAAGCTCAACAATGCGCTTCTCCAGCAGCTCAAGACGATCTTCTCGCTGTGAGCCACCAATAATCTCGCCGATGCCTGGAACAAGGCAGTCAGCTGCGGCAACAGTCTTGCCGTCATCGTTAAGGCGCATGTAGAAAGCTTTAATTTCTGCTGGATAATCAGTAACAAAGATTGGCTTTCCAAAGTGCTGTTCAGTGAGGTAGCGCTCGTGCTCAGTCTGAAGGTCAATACCCCACTCAACAGGGTACTCAAACTTCTGACCAGCCTTTACCGCCTCCTGCAGAATCTCAATAGCCTGAGTATAAGAAACACGAGAGAACTGGGAGGTTGCAACGTGGTTAAGGCGCTCAAGCAGACCCTTATCCACAAACTTATTGAGCATCTCAAGCTCATCTGGGCAGTGCTCAAGTACGTATGCAATAACGTAGCGAAGCATCTCTTCTGCAACATCCATGTCCTGCGCAAGGTCACAGAAAGCCATCTCTGGCTCAATCATCCAGAACTCTGCAGCGTGACGACGCGTGTTGGAGTTCTCTGCACGGAACGTTGGACCAAAGGTGTACACATCACCAAAGGCCATAGCAAAGTTCTCTGCCTGAAGCTGACCAGAAACAGTGAGGTGAGAAGACTGACCAAAGAAATCCTTTGAGTAGTCAACATCGCCCTTCTCAGTACGTGGAACGTTGTTCAAATCAAGTGTGGTAACACGGAACATCTCGCCTGCGCCCTCAGCATCAGATGCGGTGATGATTGGGGTGTTCACGTAGACAAAACCACGGTCCTGGAAGAACTGGTGGATGGCAAAAGCAGCCACAGAACGAATACGGAAGACCGCACGGAACATGTTGGTGCGAGGACGAAGGTGCTGCTGTGTACGAAGGTACTCAAGAGACTGACGCTTCTTCTGCATTGGATAATCTGGGCTGGATGGTCCTTCGATCACGATGGTCTGAGCCTGCAGCTCAATAGGCTGCGGGCGATCAGGGGTAAGCTCAAGGACACCCTGAATAATCAGAGCAGCGCCAACGCCACAGGAAGCAACCTCCTCGTAATTGCCAAGGTTCTCACGATTCATAACAACCTGTAGGTCTTTGAAGCAGCTACCGTCATTAAGTGTGACGAAGCCAAAATTCTTCATATCCCTTACTGAACGTACCCAGCCGGCCACGGTAACTTTTTGGCCACCAAGTTGCTCTGCATCTGCGTACAATGCAGAAATCGTGATGCGCTCCACGGGCATACCCTCCTTGTAACTCACTCTGCAGGCTTATCCTGCGCTCTGCAGGACTATCCTGCGAGACGAACAAATATCTATTTAGAATACCGCATAACTACATGGCAAACGCTCACTTTTATATAACTGGCGGTAAT
>CAKAPZ010000078.1 GCA_916720015.1 uncultured Atopobium sp.
TTGTTCTTATCCACAAAACTCATCATCTGCATACGGGTATAGCCTGTTGAGTCAAAGGCTCCTGCCTTGATAAGAGCTTCAACAACATTGCGCTTTGCCTGGCTTGCATCAACACGATCAACAAAATCATGAATGTTGGCAAAAGGACCACCTTTTTGGCGCTCAAGCATAATGGCTTCACCAACACCAGCTCCTACGCCGCGGATTCCCGCAAAACCAAAACGAATACCCTCTTTAGTAGCCGTAAAGTCTTTACCGGACTCGTTGATATCTGGCGGAAGAATCTTGATGCCCTCATGACGGCAAGCGCTTACGTAGTGAACAATCTTATCCGTCTTGCCCATGTACGAGGTAAGAACTGCTGCCATAAACTCATGTGGATAATGCGCTTTAATCCATGCGGTCTGCATAACAAGAATTGCATAACCAGCAGAGTGAGATTTGTTGAATGCATAAGATGCAAACTCAAGAACATCGTCCCAAATGCTTTCTGCAACCGAGCGATCAAATCCGTTACGAACTGCGCCGTTTTTCCAGTGAGCTTCCATGGTCTCATCAGTACCGTCATCCCAGTGCTGGACAACCTCCTGCATGAGCTTGATCTTCTTTTTTGCTACTGCTTTTCTGACCTTGTCAGACTCGCCTGCGGTAAAACCAGACATCTTCATAGAAATCTGCATAACCTGCTCTTGGTAGACCATGGTTCCGTAGGTTTCTTCCAAGATGTCGTGAAGACGTGGATCGTAATCTTTGACTTCTTCTCTACCGTTCATACGGTTGATATAGCTGGTAACCATACCTGCGTTAAGAGGACCAGGACGATAAAGAGCGATAAGTGCGACGATGTGCTTATACTCTGTTGGCCTCATGCCCTTAATGGTTGCAGTCATACCTGCAGACTCAACCTGAAAAACACCGGCAGTTCGACCTTCTCTAAGAAGTCTATAAATTTCTGGATCAGTAAACGAAATGTTATCTACATCGATATCAATACCGTAGTTATCCTTCACGTTTTTGATTGCACGAGAAATAACCGTTAGAGTTCTTAGTCCCAAGAAGTCCATCTTAAGAAGGCCCATGTCTGCGACAGAGTGACCCTCATACTGCGTAATCTCTACGCCACCCTTGGTATCTACCTTGGTAGGAACGTGGTCATTTACAGGCGTAGGAGCAATCAAAACTGCACAAGCATGCACGCCCTCACCACGGTGCAAGCCTTCAATAGATAGAGCAGCATCAATGATTCTTCTCGCATCAGGGTCATTCTCGTACGCATCTTCAAAATCAGCAGAATACTGATCAGCGCCTTTTTGACCTTCTTGAGCTTTATGAAGAACAAATTTTAGATGCGCGTTAGGATCACCAGGGATCATCTTAGAAAGACGCTGGCCCATATAAACGGGATATCCTAGAACACGACAAGCATCGTTAATTGCCTGTTTAGCCTTGATGGTTGAGTACGTAATAACGTGAGAAACTCGCTCAGATCCATAAATCTGACGAACATGCTCAACAACCTCAAGACGACGCTCATCGTCGAAGTCCATATCAATATCTGGCATCTCTGAACGCTGTGGAGACAAGAACCTCTCAAACATGAGGCCATTCTCAAGAGGGTCAAACGAGGTAATATCCATGGCGTATGCAACAATAGCGCCTGCTGCAGATCCACGACCAGGGCCTACGCCAATACCATTCTCTTTTGCCCAGCGAACATATTCCTGAACAATCAAGAAGTAATCTGCAAAGCCCTTTTTGCAGATGATGTCATATTCATACTCAAAACGGTCTTTGACGTTAATCTCATTGATAACAACGTTTTGCCAATCATTTCCATAACGTCTTGCAAGACCAAGCTCACACTCTTTTCTAAAGCGCTCCTCTGAGGTCTCTCCTTCTGCCAAATCTGGAAACTTTGGCAGGTACATATGGGTCCAGTCCAGCTCATAGTTGCACTTATTTGCAACCTCAATGGTATTCTCGATAGCTTCTGGACACCACGAGAAGATCTGGCGCATTTCTTGCTCACTTTTAAGGTAAAACTCGCTGCCTGTCATGCGTTTGCGGTTCTCATCATCAACGCGAGCGCCCGAACCAATGCAGGAAGCAATATCTTGAACGCTTGCATCCTCTTTAGTGAGATAGTGATTATCGTTGGTAGCAACTACCTTAATGCCAAGGTCATGACCCATCTTTACAATGCGTTCAGCAAGAGTTCTATCGGTATAGCCACCCCAGCTTGGATCAGACAAACCGTGATCTTGAATCTCTAGGTAGAAATCATCCCCAAAGATATCTTGATAGATTTTTGCCCAACGCTCTGCTTCTTCTGGGCGACCTTGAAACAACATACGAGGAATGATGCCAGAAACACAGGCTGAAGTGCAGATAATGCCCTCATGGTAGCGCTTAAGCATCTCAAGCGTAGTGCGTGGCTTGTAATAGAACATATCTTTTGAGCCAGCCTCTGACATCATTTTCATCAGATTGACATAGCCGGTCTCATTTTTAGCAAGCAGGATAAGGTGATAACGTACCTGCTTAGTGCCCTTCTCAATGCAATCATCAAGAATGAAATAAGCTTCACAGCCAAAAATTGGCTTAATAAGTGGAGAAGGTTTATTGGCCTTTACGGCCTCAATGTCATGTGTTTGATTCCAAATTTGAACGTCAGAAGCCCACTGAGCATGAACCTTATCATGCTCACCAGCATTGGGATCATCTGCAGAAGGCTCTTCTAGATCCCAGCCCTTTTCAAAACATTCCACATCATGGCACCACTGGCCAAAGTCTTTAAGAGCCTCATTGTACTTACGGCATGCAAGGTCAAAATCTGGAATACCAAAGAGATACCCATGATCAGTAAGAGCAAGTGCTGGCATGCCAAACTCTACAGCTTTACTAACCATGTCTGGGACACGGCTAGCTCCATCAAGAATGGAAAAATCTGAGTGGTTGTGGAGGTGAACAAATGCCATCTTTTTCTACGCTCTTCTCTTTGTGCTTCAAAATTTGTTCTTTTACCAAGGGCTCTTAATTTCTTTGTATAGTGTAGCCGATTCGCCAGACAATAACTACTAATACAAACATATGTTCTATGTGCTAATACTTCTATTGCCGCTGGTAAATTGGATGAAAATATTTTCTCGCCAATTTAATAACGTCACAAAATCTCGCTGAATTTGCAAAAACCGTTTGACCAAAAAACTTCTCAAAAATAAAAGTTTCAAACTGGTAACTCTTAGACTAGGGACCCCTTAATTGGGAATATAGTTTTTGTATTACCTATTCCAGTTAAGGAGATCACATGGATCAGATGAAAAGCATTTCCTTTGACGACATTGCAGCGGCTCAGAAGAACTTTGAGTCCGACCGCGCTCATACTGTAGCTAAAAATGCTGCTACAAGCGCTGGTGTTAGAAAAGCAGCTCGTGTTCCAGAAGGTGTTGCCCTTAATCCTCTTACCTTTGATGTTGAGGTAAAGCAGGGCGACCGTACCAACCAGCAGCGCTCTGGTCGTTGCTGGATGTTTGCTTCCCTCAATACGTTTAGATATCGCATCATCAAGAAATACAACCTCTCTACCTTTGAGCTTTCTCAGGCATATCCACTGTTCTGGGACAAGATGGAGAAGTCCAACTGGTTCCTTGAGAACATTCTGGATACCCTTGATGAGCCTCTAAACGGCCGTCTTGTATCCTTCCTGCTTACCGACCCAATTGGCGACGGTGGCCAGTGGGATATGTTTAAGAGCCTTGTAAAGAAGTACGGCGTTGTTCCAAAGAGCGCTATGCCAGAGACTGCTAACTCTTGCAACACCCACGAGATGGACGCATATCTCACACGTTATCTTCGTAGTGCTGCAAAGCGTCTTCGTGAGACCGCAAAGGCTGGCGAGTCTCTTGAGTCTCTGCGTGAGATGAAGAAAGAGATGATGGAGGACGTCTACACACTGCTGGTAACTTGCCTGGGTCAGCCTCCTGTATCTTTTGAGGCACGCCTGCGCGATAAAGACGATAATCTTGTTCTTTCTGGCACCTTTACCCCTCAAGAGTTCTTCGCTGAGACTGTTGACATGAATCTTGATGATTACATCTCAATCATCTCTGCACCAACCGCAGATAAGCCTTTCAACCACACCTACACCGTTTCTCGCTTGGGCAACGTTGTTGAGGGTGGCGGCGTTCGTTACCTCAACCTTGAGATCCCTGAACTCAAGCGCCTTGCTGTGGCTCAGCTTAAGGACAACCTTCCTGTCTGGTTTGGTTGCGATGTTGCTCAGTCCTACCTTCGCGAAGAGGGCATCATGGACACCCGTGCGCTTGACGTTGACGGCCTCTTTGGCTTCCCTGTTGAGGGTGCACTTGACCGTGCTGAGCGCCTTGACTACGGCGAGTCTCTGATGACTCACGCAATGGTTCTTGAGGGTGTTAACTTTGACGCAGAGGGCAACACTACTCTTTGGAAGGTTGAGAACAGCTGGGGTAAAGATCACGGTCGCGATGGTTTTGACACCATCTCTGACCCTTGGTTTGACGAGTACGTCTACCAGATTGTTGTTGACAAGAAGTACCTCACTCCTGAGCAGCTCAAGACCTTTGAGACCGAGGAAGCAACTGTCCTCGAGCCATGGGACCCAATGGGCTCTCTTGCAACGCTTCGCTAAGGCACAAACCATCTGGCGAGAAGAACGATCTTCTCGCCAGGTTTTTCTAAACGCTACTAACAAAAGGAGCCGTAATGGCTGATCAGACTGTAAATCCACAGTGGGCAAACGAGGAAACTGCTGCTTTTAGCGCAGACCGCGCTAACCGCGTTGCTCGCAACTCCGTAACTTCTATGGGCGTTTCCGCAGCTGCTCGCGATATCACCACCATGCGTACCTACGCTGATACCTACGGTGTTGCTGTTGCAAAGACCGGCGACGTCACCAACCAGCGTCAGAGCGGTCGCTGCTGGATGTTCTCTTCTTTCAACGTACTTCGCCAGGAGTCAATCAAGAAGCTTGACGTTGATACCTTTGAGTTCAGTCAGGCATATGGCATGTTCTACGACAAGCTTGAGAAGGCAAACTCTGCACTTGAGTACATTATTCAGACCGCTGACCAGCCAACCGATTCTCGTGTTGTCAACACACTTCTGACCGAAGGCATTGGCGACGGCGGCTACTACTCATTTGCTATGAGCTTGGTTGAGAAGTACGGCCTGGTTCCTAAGGATGCTATGCCAGAGACTGCTTGCTCCAAGAACTCCACTCAGATGGATGAGCGCATTGACCGCCTGTTCAGAAAGAGCGCTGGCGAACTTCGCGCAGCATACGCAGCTGGCAAGTCTC
>CAKAPZ010000079.1 GCA_916720015.1 uncultured Atopobium sp.
TACCCGGAAATGGCCTAAGTAATCTGACCGATGCAAAATCACACGGGAAATCTGTGCAAGATTTGTCGTTCTGATGTCCTTCCGGAGGCTTGCCGTGCAATTTCACTGTCCCATTTCAAAATACTGCATATTTGTGTGATTAAATTCATTTCTATGAATACGTAATTTTTGCCCTCAAAATTATGTGCCGAAAAAGGTAAAAAATCCGTTTAGTTGGAAATGAAAATTGAAAATTAGCCAATTTATCTCCAACTAAGTCAATTTTTTACCGCCTCAAAAACTTTTATCTGGGCAAACGTTGTATGCAGAAAAATGAAATTTCCAACTAAACGCATTTTTTACCACTTTGGCGTAACTCGAAGCGCTTTTGGCACCAGCACGTTCACGACCACGCCCATCCTCGCACGTTACCAGCACATCGCTGTGCCCGCCCGCACTTGCTCACCTGCAAGCCTGCCGCCCGCACTTGCCCACCTGCAAGCCTGCCGTCCGCTCGCGCCAGGGCGCACAAAAAAGCCTGGTAGCAGAATGCTACCAGGCTTTTAGCGAAGCTAAACGTCTAAGCTAGATCTTAGAACTCGACAGGAAGGTCGAAGTAGACGCACTTAAGCAGCTGCTCCATCTCCTCCTGGGTAGGTTTGCGTGGGTTGGAAAGGGTGCAAGCGTCCTCGATAGCAAGGCGAGCAACCTCTGGAGCCTTCTCGAAGAACTCCTTCTCGTCGATGATGGAGGTCTCAGACTTGGTTCCGCCCTCGCCGTAGTTCTTGATGCCCTGTGGGATATCAAGAGCGTCGTTGATGTCGCGAATCTTCTGGACAAGTGCCTCTACCAGCTCGTCCTCGGTGTTGCCCTCGAGGTGCAGGATCTCCTTAGCAATGAATGCATAGCGAGTCTTTGCGCGCTCGTCACGAGCGTTGAACTGGATGACTTTGCCCAGGTACATAGCGTTTGCGCAACCATGGATGATGTGACCACCGGAGAATGCTGCGCCGGTCTTGTGAGCCATAGAGTGAACAATGCCCAGGAGACCAGAAGAGAATGCAATACCAGCAATGCACTGTGCATCATGCATGTGCTGACGTGCCTCTTTGTCACCTTTGTAGGACTTTGGCAGCCACTCGACAATCTCGCGGATTGCGTGAAGAGCGTCGCCGTCGGTGTACATGGAAGCAACGGTAGAAACGTACGCCTCGATAGCATGGGTCAGTGCGTCCATACCAGTGTGAGCAACAAGCTTAACAGGCATGCCGTAAGTGAGCTCAGGGTCAACAATTGCGACGTCAGGGGTAATCTGGAAGTCAGCGATTGGATACTTAACGCCCTTCTGGTAATCGGTAATGATGGAGAATGCGGTTACCTCAGTTGCGGTACCGGAAGTAGAAGAAATTGCGCAGAAGTGAGCCTTGGTGCGGAGCTCAGGAAGACCAAAGACCTTGCACATGTCCTCAAACGTGGTCTCTGGGTACTCGTACTTGATCCACATAGCCTTAGCAGCGTCGATTGGGGAGCCGCCGCCGATAGCAATGATCCAGTCTGGCTGGAACTCGCTCATCTTAGCAGCGCCGCTCATAACGGTCTCAACGGAAGGATCGGACTCGACGCCCTCAATGTGAGCAACCTCAAAACCTGCGGACTTGAGGTCATTCTCGATGTCATCAAGGAAGCCGCCGCGACGCATGGAGCTGCCGCCGGAAACGATAACTGCCCTCTTACCCTTGAGGTTCTTAACCTCGTGACGAGCGCCCTCGCCAAAATACAGATCGCGTGGATTTGTAAAACGTCCCATAAAACCTCTCCTTAACTATGTGCCACTTCCCTAAGCGGCTAGCGAAGCCATTCTTCGCAATTACTTCTTTTCAACATTTCTATTTTAGCTCATTTTGGACACCTGTACCAAAATGAAAGTGTCATTTTATGCAATATCGTTCAAAATTTATGCACGTATCTGACAGGAAACTGACGCCCATCTGGCGAGAAACCCGTCCACTCCAAACGTTTCCGCCTGCCGTTCGCAATCTTCTTACGACGCTCGCGGAGTTGCGCTGCACACCTCAATAACCTGCGATATCATTACGTAAGAGAGAAAGGAATCACGTGGCGTTTGACCCAGTAAAAGAAGACTACCAGCGGCTTATCCTCCGCTTTGCTCGTACGCAAGTCAGCGACGAGGATAGCATTGCCACGCTGATGAAGGACTTCAACTGGCGATTCTCTAACGACCGCGATTCTCTCCCCCAAACAGACGAAGACCGCGCGTTCAACCTGGTTGCTCAGGCGGCCGAAATTGTTGATTATCGCCTGCCGTTTGTCGAGGAATCTCAGGCGCAGACCCTTATCGACCAGGGAAAACGCCTCCTCAATCAGGCCATTCAGCTGGACCCCAATTGTTTTGATGCCCAGCGCATGCTCCACGCCTCAAATAGCAGGCTTTTTGACGCCTACTACCAGTTCCTTGTGGAGAAACTTCCCCAGGTCGAGGCAGCGTGCTACCAGAAAGCGCAAGAGTCCTCGCAAGGGCTTCCTGCCGAGCAGGCAGAACTTGCCCAGCGCCTGGCCATCAACCCCTATAAGCGCTGGTTAGCCACGCTTTCTTCTCGCGCGCTTATCTGCGGCCGCAACAAAGACGCCATTGCATATGGCGAGAAACTCCTGGAGCTTGACGCTGCAGACGCAGCCGACGCTCGTTTTACGCTTGCGCTCGCGTACGCAAAACTCGAGGACGAAGACGCCCTCGACAACCTCATGGACAAGTACCGCAAGCTAGATCCTCCTCGTGGGGCAGATGACCCGTGGATTTTGCTGGCTCGCCTGGCTATTCACTTCAAGAAGCGTGAGTTGGTTGAGGCTGAGCACTACCTTGACCTGCTGATTGAGCGCTATCCGGAGGCAACGCTTTGTTGCTTCGTGCAGAAGGATTTGCCCGAGGGAGAATTCTCTCGTCTCAACATACTTCCCTATTCCGAAGACGAGCTCATCATTGCCATCGCAGAGGCCACCGTGCTGCTGCAAGAAGGAAATGACCTGATAGGACGCGGTGTTCTTGGTCGTTGGCTTGCAGATCAAGTGAGGGCGAGAGACCCAAAGACCGTTGAGCTGGCAGAAAAAGAGCTGCAGATGCAGGCAAATGCCTTGTTCGCTTCTGCAGATTCGTTCCCTGGTGAATCCGGCAGCAGCGTGCCCGACGGTCCCGTCGGCCCCGGCTTCCCTGACGGCCCGATCGGCTCTGGCCCCGCTGGCCCCGGCTTCCCCGGAGGTCCCGCTGGCCCACGACCAAGCGGGCCGCATATCGACGGGCCAAATAATCCACACTCGGGTGGTGACGCAGAGTGATTAAGCATTCCGCTAACGATATGGTCAGCGAACAGGTAGATCGCTTGGTAGCCAAGTGTGCTCGAGAAAAGAACATCGTATCTGAAGCTGCCCTCTACGAGTTGAAACTTGCGGTAGAAGCTTCTCCTGAAGACTTTATTGCTGACGAAGAAGAAAAGGCTTTTGCTCAATACGTCAACGTCATTGGTAAGTATCAGGCTGGAATTACTAAAGAAATTGATTCTGATGCGGACTTCTTCTCAAGCCGTATGGATTTGCTTAATTTCTTGCATAATCAGATGACAAATATAACTGAAAACCCAGCTCTTAACAGCACAAGTATCAATCTTGAAGCACAGAGAATCTTGGCGCAAATCTCCAACAATCATCCTGCAGCAATCCTCAACGACCTGCTTGACCTGCAAAAAGAATTTGACCCCATCTTTAGGTCAAAGCTAGAACAAGCAAAGCAAGAGCAAGGTGATGCCTGGAGCTGCGCTGAAGCTCGCCCACTTTTGCGCCTCTACGCACAAATCGCCCAGGTAGCAACTGATTGCGCTTGCTTCAAGCTCTCTCAAAAAGCCTGCGAAGATCTCTTGTTTTTCTCGCCAACAGATTTACTGGGTGCGCGTTTTACCTTGGCATATGTCCTTGCTCGCCTGGAAGATGAGGAGGGGCTCCATAAGCTGGACGAGAGCTGCGGATATCAGTCCAATGCTTGGATGCGCCTGGCGTTTACGCTGCTGTTCTTCAAGTTGAATCGCATGCCCGCGGCAAAGCGTGCGCTCAAAGGTTTTGTTAACCTCGGCAAGGGAGCGGCATATGCGCTGCTCAGGCCGTCTTTTGTTGATCTCTACATTCCGTGCAGGATCAATTTCACACCTGACACGTTTGCCGAGAACGTTATCGCAGTTCACGAGGCCGAGGCGATTATCGCCGACGTGCCGGAATTTATTTCGTGGGCTGAGTCGGTGCCCGGCGTGACTCAGAGCGCTCGCGACTACGCATTTAAGGCCGGACTGGACTGGTGGGAAAACGAAGAATAGATGAAAGCTTAAAATCGCTTCGTTTAGCCCTAGAAATCTGCAGCATCTTTGCTATACTTTTTCTTCGCGTCCCCATCGTCTAACGGTTAGGACATCGCCCTTTCAAGGCGGCAATACGGGTTCGATTCCCGTTGGGGGCACCATACGCTATTTGTCATTAAGTTTTTCTTTTATTAGTTTAACTAATCTAGCAGGTGTTTTTATGCCAAGCTTCTTTAAAGCTTTTATTGCAGACATACTTTCTTCAACAATATAGAATGTCATTGTAATTTGAACCATAGAAATAGGGCCGATTTTTGCGAGAAGGTCAAAAAGCGCCGAAAGTATAACGACTCCCACAATAAGGAGTTTTTTCGCTATCACCGTTTCAATAAATTTCAAAGTTAATTTCTTACGATTTGTATAGCTATATATGGTAACTAGACTATTTATCTAACTATAGACTCTTATGATTTATATATATACAATAGTTTGCAAAATTCTACTGAAATGTCTTTATCTGCCTACAGAATAGGATATCGCGATGGACAGGTCAAAAGGGTTTTTTATCACGGTAATTTGCTTCGTATATTTTGTTATTTGCGTCCTGGCAGTGGTTTATTTCTTCTTCTCAAATTTCTCTTTCTTCTCACTTGATTATATTACTCCAGTGAGCTTTCTTGGCACTTTGTTAACAATACCGCAGGCATTATTTCTTATGTCTATTTTCATTCTAATAACTTCACTAATACTGTTGTCTAAAATAAAATCTATGGTTACTTTTTTTAAAAAAGCAACTTACCTATTTGCTATTTATAATACCTCTGTTGCTTTTTGTGCAGCATTATTTTTATTCATTCCTTGCATTTTTTCCTGTCAAAATGATTATAAACCTGTAGTAAATACTGGAGAAATTTCATTATCCAGAGTTGTTTT
>CAKAPZ010000080.1 GCA_916720015.1 uncultured Atopobium sp.
ATACGCTGGTTCAGGAATAATAACCTCGTCACCTGGATTCATAAGGGTCAGCATAGTTGCAGAAATGGCTTCCGCAGCTCCCACGGTAACGACAATACCGTCCGGACCGACCTTCATACCACGTGCAGACTCCCAAGCAGCAATAGCCTCCCTAAGCTCAAGAGTACCAACGTTGGGTGGATAATGCGTGTTTCCAGCTTCAAGTTCTCTGTCTACTAAGTTACAAATAGGGGCTGGAGTGTCTTCTCCCGGCTCTCCAATAGTTAAAGAAATACATCCTGGCGTTGCAGCAGCAAGTGCCGAGAAACGCCTGATACCAGAGGGTTTGAAAAGCTCTAGTGTTGTATTTCTTGATAGCGACATACAAACTCCTCAACATACTTTCAATCCATAATAGTTATCATTTAAATCATACGACACTTGATTGATACGAGGTTCGCATGAAAAGAGTTTTGTCTCTTGGCCTTAAGCTTATTACTGGCCTTCTAAAAAGGGTTCTTGCACCACTTTTCAAATTTGTAGGCGGGCTTTTTGTTCTAGCTTTACTGGTTATTGGTGGATATGCCCTCTACCTGCAGCTTAATTACTATCGCATTCCTGACAATACTCCTGTATCCAATCAAGGTGCTTCTCCTGAGGCTACAACTGTACAGGTAGGCCAAACCTACACAGCTTCGACCTACAACATTGGCTTTGGTGCTTACACCCCTGATTACACCTTCTTTATGGATGAAGGCATCATGCAGGATGGCACACGCACCGTGGGAACTCACGGCCGTGCGGTAAGCAGAAACTCCGTTCTTTACACCACAAACGGCGCCCTGAACACCGTTTCTTCTCTGAATGGCGGTACAGCTCCTGACTTTATACTCTTTCAGGAGATTGATACCTCATCCGATAGAAGTTGGCATGTGAATCAAGTTTCTGAAGCAGAGAGCCGCTTTGGATCCTATGCATCATATTTTGCGCAGAACTTCCACACCGCATTTCTCGCCTATCCACTCACAGAGTTCCACGGAACCTCTAACTCGGGAATTCTGACGCTTTCAAACGTACTTGCTTCTAGCGCAACTCGTCGTACCTATCCCATTGATGAGTCTTTCCCAACAAAGTTCTTTGACCTAGACCGCTGCTTTATGATTACGCGCTATCCCACAAGCGATGGTCATGAGCTAGTGCTTATTAACAGTCACATGTCTGCCTACGACAAAGGTGGTACCAGTCGCGCGCAGCAGCTTGCACTTCTAACCAAAATAATGTCTGAGGAGCGCGCTAAGGGTAATTACGTTATTGCGGGTGGCGACTGGAACCATGCCATTTTGGGCTCACTTACACTCTATCCTTCTGTTCAGCAGGTACCAGACTGGGTAGCAGAACTCAAAGATTCTGATTTGCCAGAAGGCTTTAGCGTTGTAGCTCCAGACAACCTTACCAACGTTCCTACCTGCCGCGGAGATGACATCCCATACGAGAAGGACAAGACATACACCACCACAGTTGATGGCTGGATTGTCTCGGATAACGTTGTTGCAACCGCCAGAAACATTGACACGCAATTTGCCTATTCTGATCACAACCCGGTTCTTCTGTCTTTCACCTTAAAGAGCGCAGAGTAGCGTTATCCGTCTTTTAGCATATGCTTAATATGTGCGTATTGTACCTATAATACGCACATAATTATTGACTTTACCGTCTTCATTTTGTATAACATAATTACAGGAAAGGCGGATTATTATGGCAAAAGTAAGCACAAATATTAATTTGGATCCAACGCTCAAAAAGAATGCCCAGGAGCTTCTCAGAGATTTAGGCATGGATCTTACTACTGCTATTACTATTTTTCTTCGTCAGACTGTTCGTGAACAGGGAATCCCTTTTGAAATCAAACGAGAAACTCCTAATGCTCAAACTATAGAGGCTCTTAATGAATACACCAACATGAAAGAGCATCCAGAAAATTACAAGCACTATGCCTCATTCTCCGACGCAATGTCGGAGGTCTTAGATGCTTGAAATCGTTCTTTCTAATCAATTTAAAAAAGACATCAAATCAGCTCAAAAAAGAGGTCTTAAGCTTGAGTTACTTACTGAAGTTGTGGACACCCTCGCCTCTCAAAAATCACTCCCAGAAAAATATCGCGACCATTCTCTGACCGGCTCTTACGCAGATTTCAGAGAATGTCACATCAAGCCGGACTGGCTTCTTATTTACAGAATTGATAACGAAGACTTACTTCTTTTTCTTTTTAGAACAGGCTCTCATTCTGATCTCTTTTAAAACTAAAGAATAATTTTTGTTTTGTTGTAACCACAACAAAAGCCATATGGAAGTCCTGTCACACTTTGGGTATAAAGTAAGCCATAGTAGACTTTCTAAACTTATCCGAGAGGAGCCCGTATGGCACAGGTTCTTGATTTAAGCAAATCCGTTTATGAGATTTGCACTAAGTATCCCGTTATTAAAGGCCTCATGGCAGAAAACGGCTTTGCCGAGATTACCGAGCCAGGCCGTCTTCAGACCATGGGTCGTTTTATGACCATCCCTAAAGGCTGCGACCACAAAGGCGTAGACCTTGAGGAGCTCAAAGCAATCTTCCGCGCTCACGGCTTTACCATTCTTGGCGATGAGGAGCCTGCAGCGGCAGAAACCCCAGCTGACGAGAAACCCGCAGAGGCAGAGAACGCACCTATCGCGCAGACTCCTGAGGAGCGCAAAGCTCTTATCGCCCAGTACCTTGAGCGCCTCAATAACGGTGAGGACATCGAGGCTGTTCGCGAGGACTTTACTCGTAACTTCAAAGATGTCTCTGGATCTGAAATCTCTACCGCTGAGCAGGAGCTTATTGCTGGCGGCGTCCCTATGGAGAAGGTCCTGAAGCTCTGTGACGTTCACGCTGCTCTCTTTGAAGGAAAGGTCTCCTGCACACCAACAGGTGCTGTTGAAGAGACTCCTGGCCATCCTGTTTGGACCATGCGTCAAGAGAACGACCGCATCCTTGCCTTTATCCACGACCGCGTTGCTCCAGATGTTAAGCGTGCTCGTACGCTTACTGAGTCTTCCAGCAACGAAGAGTGCGCTGGTGTTGCAGCAATTCTAAAGGCTGATATGGACGCCTTTGACGAGGTCTTTGTTCACTACAAGCGCAAGGAAGAACTGCTCTTCCCTCATCTTGAGCGCCACGATATCACTGGTCCTTCAAAGGTTATGTGGGGTAAGGACGACGAGGTAAGAAACGCTGTTAACGGTGCAGAGGCTCTGCTCGAGACTGCATACGGCCAGTATGATGCAGGCCTTATGGCAGCCGTTGCTGACTACCTGGATGAGGCTATTGAGGGTGCTGAGTCCATGGCATCCAAGGAAGAAAACGTCCTCATCCCACTTTCCCTTGAGCACCTAACTGCTACTCAGTGGACCCAGATTGCCGCTGAAGAGAACGAGTTTGGTCACGCATTTGGCGTCAATCCTCCTTCATGGCACGCAGATCCTCTTGAGCTTGCAAACGACAAGCTTAAAGAGATGGAAGCCGCAGCCGCTATGGACGAGAATAACGCTGAAGCAGAAGAGGAAGTAATTTCTGCTGACGGTAAGGTCAAGCTCTCTACCGGTGTGTTCACCATTCCGCAGCTTGAGGCTGTCTTTGCAACTATTCCACTCGACATTACCTTTGTTGATGCAGATGACAAGACACGTTACTTCAGCCACGGCGACACCCGTGCTTTCCCTCGTCCTAAGAGCTGCCTTGGCCGCGACGTATATGACTGCCATCCACCAAAGAGCCAAGAGGCTGTTCGTCGCATCCTCACCGAGTTTAGGAGCGGTCGTAGCGACTCCTCCGAGTTCTGGTTTGAGGTCAGAGATAAGTTCCTCTACGTCCGTTACTTTGCTGTTCGCGATGAAGAGGGCAACTACCTGGGCGCTCTTGAGACCACTCAGGACATCGGCCCAATCCGTGCTCTTGAGGGCGAGAACCGCAGAGGCTCCGACAGCTAAGATCTTGCGCGCGTAAAACCCTGAGTTGCCTCTTAAAAATTTTGTGCGACTCGGTAGGCGATGTGTCCTTTTTAAGGCACATCGCCTACACTATTTCTGGCCAAAAGAGAGGAGCCTCAGTGCTACATCGTTTACTCGGCACTAAGTATGCATACGCCATTGTTGCAACTTGTATTGTCATCATGTTTTTGCCGTGCGCCATTATCCTGACGTGCTTCGGCATCTTCATCACACCAGTTTCACAATATTTTGGCGTACCCCGCGTTGCCTTCTCTGCGGTCTTCTCGGTACTCTGCATTGCCATGACGGTAGCTTTGCCGTTCATAGGCAAGTTCTATAAAACGCACGATACGCGCCTGGTACTCTCTGCAAGCGTTATCATCTGCGCAATCTCATATGGAGCTATGTCAGCCTCTCAAGAGATTTGGCATTTCTATCTCTGCGCGGTGGGACTTGGTATTGGCGTTCCTGCGCTTATGTTCTTATGTGTCCCCGCACTTATCAACGATTGGTTTGACCAGCGCGTTGGCACCTTTATGGGCCTCTGCTTTGCATTTACCGGTATCGGTGGCACTGTCTTTAACCCCATCGGATCCGCCATTATCTCGTCTGGCCCTGAAGGCTGGCGAGCCTGTTATCTAATTTTTGCCCTGGTTATGCTTGTAGGAACACTTCCCTTTACCCTTTTTGTAGTACGCGAGAAACCCCAAGACCTTGGTCTTACACCTCTTACCTTCTCCTCTACTGACGAGAAAACTATTGAAGTCGCAGAGGCTTCTTCAACCGATATCTCCGCTGATGACGCAATGAAATATCCAGAGTTTTATATGGTTGCTGCGTTTTACGCGCTCATTACCTTTAACCAGCAAATCTCTCAGTACTTCCCAAGCTATGCAGCAACCTTTGCAGAAACTGCTCCTGCCATTGCCGCTGCCACAGGCCTTCTTGCTGGAACAACTATGCTTGGTCAAGCAATTGGAAAGGTACTTCTAGGTGTATTAAGTGATATTTCGGTAAAACTTGCCTGTTTTGTAGGAATTTTCTCGGGCATTGTTGGCTTACTTATGTTGGGGATTAAGCTTCCAGTATTGCCACTCTTGCTGGCAGGAACCTTCCTTTTTGGAATTGCCTATGCCCTTACAACGGTCGGCTCGCCACTTTTGGTACGTGCGGTCTTTGGTAAAAAAGATTCCACTCTTATTTACTCAAGAATTGCAGGTGTAAGCAGCTTTGTCTCTGCCTGTGCGCTCATTATTTGGAGCCTGATTGTAGATGG
>CAKAPZ010000081.1 GCA_916720015.1 uncultured Atopobium sp.
TTTTGAGAGGATGAGAATGGGAACAACTGCATTACCCGAGCGCAACCTCACTGATGATGAGCTCAAGCTTGCAGCTAATACGCTGAGGCGCGATGTCATTGACATGCTCGAGAAGAGCAAGTCAGGTCATCCCGGTGGCTCACTGAGTGCGGCAGATATTGTGGCCACACTGTTCTTCTCGGGAGTGATGAAGTACAACCACAACAACCCAGAGGACCATACCGAGGATAGGTTCTTCCTGTCCAAGGGTCACGTGGCTCCTGTACTGTATGCTGCGTACCACCTGCTTGACTGGCTCCACGACGAGGATATGGTTACCCTCCGTCAGCTTGGTAGCCGTCTGCAGGGTCACCCAGATTGCCACGCATGTCCTGGCATTGAAGTTTGCTCCGGCTCTCTTGGTCAGGGTCTCTCGGTAGCGGCAGGATGCGCTCTAGGCCTGTCTATAGACGCTCTGGCAAGCGGCGAGCGCGCCAAGAAGGTATTTGTCCTTCTGGGCGACGGCGAGCTGCAGGAGGGCTCTAACTGGGAGGCATGCATGTTTGCTGCTCACCAGAAGCTGGATAACCTTATTGCCATTGTGGACCTCAATAACCTGCAGATTGACGGCCACGTCACCGACGTGTGCTCTCTTGGCGATATTGACGAGAAGTTCCGTTCCTTTGGCTGGAACGTACTGCGTGTTAACGGTCACGAGGTCACTGAGGTGCGTCAGGCCCTTCTCGCCGCACGAGATGGTCGCGAGGCAGGAAACACCGCGCCTACCGTGATCATTTGCCAGACTGTCAAGGGTAAAGGCGTTTCGTTTATGGAGGACAAGGCTTCCTGGCATGGAAACGCTCCTTCGGCCGAGCAGGCTGATCTTGCGCGAGAAGAACTTGATGCTGCAAGAGAACTTCTTTTGATTGATCTTCAGGGTGAAGGTAAGGAGGTTGCCAATGTCTAGAGCAACTCGTGAGGCATATGGTCAGACTCTTGTTGAGCTGGTAAACGAAGGTCACGATATTGTGGCCGTTGACGCAGACCTTGCTGGCTCCACCAAGCTTGCCGATCTCCAGAAGGCCTTCCCACAGCGCATGGTTGATGTGGGCATTGCTGAGCAGAACATGGTAGGCGTTGCATCAGGACTGGCGCTCACCGGACGCACCGTGTTTACTGGCTCGTTTGCCGTGTTTGCAACTGGCCGCGCTTACGACCAGATTAGAAACACCGTTTGCGATTCCGGCCTTAACGTGAAGATTTGCCCAACGCACGCAGGCATTACGGTAGGAGAGGACGGCGCCACTCACCAGTCCCTTGAGGACATTGGCATGATGCGCGCCCTGCCTCAGATGCGCGTGCTTGTTCCTGCAGATTACAACACTACCAAGGCAGCGCTGAGAATTGCTGCCGAGGCAGATGGCCCCTTCTATGTGCGCATGGGTCGCCACAAGGTTGCCGACATTTACGACGAGTCCTTCAAGGGCGGCCTGCCTTTTGCAAACGTCCTGCGTGAGGGCACAGACGTTACGATTGCTGCCTGCGGTGTTGAGGTTGCTCAGGCACTTGCCGCAGCAGACTTGCTGGCAGAGGAAAAGATCTCTGCCGAGGTTATTGACGTGTTCTCCATTAAGCCTTTGGACGAGGAAGTCATTTTGGCATCTGCCGAGAAGACCCGTCATGTAGTAACCGTTGAGGAGCACAACGTGGCAACAGGCCTTGGAGCTGCAGTTGCCGAGCTTCTGGCCGAGCAGCTGCCCACGCCAATGCGCTTTGCTGGTATGCGCACCTTTGGCACGTCCGCTCCTGGCGACGTGCTGCTCTCGCACTTTGGCCTGGACGCCGAGGGCATTGCCGCGCGCGTCAGGGAGTTCCTGCTTTCGTAGCCTTTGTCATATTTTGATGGTACAAGCGATTAAAGACGGGATGAAATTTGAAAGGAAACTCTTTAGGAGAGACTATTTATTCTCTTCGTCATAGTAAGGGATTGACGCAGGAGCAGCTTGCAGAGGGTATTTGCTCCCCGGTTTCTCTTTCAAGAATTGAAAATGGCCGCCAGATGCCCTCCAAAGTAATTCTCGACGCATTGTTGAGCAGACTTGGGGCGAGTACCTATCAACTTTGTGACGTTTTTTATCAAAGTGATTGCCAACGTAGCTTTAATGAGATTACAAGACGAGCAAGTCTGCTTATAGAAGCAGGTAAAATCCAACAAGGCCTATCCTTGCTGGAGGGCTTGAGTGAAAATGATGCATCTCATGCATTGGAGCGGCAGTCAGTTTTACTTATACAGGCAGCCGCACAACTCAAGCAGAACAAGGATCCTGAAGATTCATACGTCAAGTTACGTGAGGCTTTGGAGCTTACAAAGCCTCATATTGACCTATCTGATTTTCGACATGAACTTTTATCTCCTATTGAAGCTGAAATAATCGGTTTGATGGTTGTGGCACTTCAGCAAAAGGAAGCTCGTATTGAGGCTATTCGAGTGGGAGAAGAACTTGCAAGAAACCTTTCCGATCAGCAATCAAGCAGCAATGACTTTACGATTGTCCGCATCAACCTTGAAGTTAATATATCTTCCTGCTTGGATCTTGAGGGAAGGTTTGAAGAAGCTGCTCAGCATGCGTATCTGGCAAGAGATTTGAGTATTGAAAGTCATGAACAGATACTTTTACCCGTGATTTTTTATTTGATTGGTCGATCTGAATTTCGGAACGGAAATATTGAGAAGGCACGCTCAATAATGCAGACGATTATTCCGTATATGGAACTAATCGGCCAACATGATAATGCGGAAATGGTACGTGCTTTTGTTAAAGAGAATCTAAGCACTCAAAATTAAACTTAGGGCTTAAAACCAAGTCTAAGCGCTCAGAGACAGCGAGCAAGTCAGCCTACATTTTTCATTACCAAAAGTTAAAAATTTTACGTGCCATGCTTATTATTTTGATACTTTGCATGGATACTTAACATTTGAGGTAATACAAGAATTGTCACGAGATGTTATGGATAGCCTCCTCTTCTTTCGAGATGATGTATTCATCAAAGAGAGAGGTAGGCGATACATATGACCATCATTGTTATTGTAGTTAAGCACTAAAAGTGCGGGATAGATACCTCTTTTAGATTTATTAAAAGAGGTATCTATCATTTTGTGATGGTCATTTAGATGATTTTCTGCGATTGGAATGGAATGAAAAATATAAAGTATTTTTTAAAGAATGTCGGTAAACGAAACGCAATCATTTTTGTACTAGTACAAATTGTGAGTTCTTGCGTCGTTGCCGGTGTAGCTCTTTTACTGAGCTCACTTCTCAATACGGTTTCCGAAGTCATTATTTCAGGAGACATTGCTCGGTTACTTGAATATATAGGCTTGTGCTGTATATATGCCATAGCAACTGGCATCCTTCTTATGCTACAGGGATATGTGCGTGCCCACTTGGTTCGCGACACCGTAATTAAGATGAGAGATTCTGCCGTAAAGGCTTATTTGCGGAGAAAAGATACTGTAGATATAAATGAGAACAGCGCTGAGTTTCTTTCTCTTTTAAGTCAGAATATGGATACCATTGAAAAAGATTGGCTTGGCGGGCTGCTTGACGCATTTGCTTCATGCTGCGAAATTACTATTGCGAGCCTCTTGCTTTTGTATATTAATCCAATAGTGGCAGTGATTTCGATACTTGTGATGGCAATTCCAACAATCATTCCCGGAGTATTTACAAAACAACTTACTCATTGCCAAGAAGAGATCGTAAAAAATACGGTTTCGTATAACGGACAGATTCGTGATATATCGCTTGGATTTGATGTCATCAGGTCATTTCATAAAGAAAACAACTTTACAAACCGTCACTTAATGGTTGCACAGCAGTTGGAAGGTAAGAAGGCACATTTATCTGAAGTTACGTCTCTTATATCTGGGTTTGTTACAGCAATCTCGGTTTCATCTCAATTTATTATTATGGGCATAACGGGTATTTTTGCAGTGCAAGGGTTTGTTTCTCTTGGTAGCGTTGTGGCTGTGACCCAGCTGTCTGGTCAGGTAATTGCGCCCGCTTCAACATTTGCTTCATTGCTTGGCAAAGTTAAAGCGGCCTATCCGGTTTTGAAGGCGGTTATACGCGACGATGAAGAAACTCCGTTTGACAATAAGGAACGGCACTATGATGCAGAACGTGAAATTGAGTTAAAAAACGTTACCTATAAGTACCCTAATTCAATTTCCGGAGTATCTAAGATATCTGCGCGCTTTGAGACTGGAAGGAAGTATGCGATTATTGGAAAAAGCGGAAGTGGAAAGAGTACACTTTTAAAACTGATTTCAGGCCAGATAGAACCTCAGGATGGAGACATTCTGATTGACGGTTCAAGAGATATTTTATGTGATCCGGCAATGATTCACCAAAATGTGTATTTGTTTGACGATACGCTAAAAAATAACATTACGCTGGGAAGTTCGTATTCGGATGATCAAATCGGTGAAGTTATTAAAAAATCTGGTCTCTTAGAAGTAGTTGCTGCTCTTCCAAAAGGACTCGACACTCCAGTGGAAGAGAACGGAAAGCGCTTCTCAGGAGGTGAAAGACAGAGGATTGCTATTGCGCGAGCCTTACTGTATGGAAAGAAGTTACTGCTTGTTGATGAAGCTACGTCTGCATTGGACACACGCATGGCTACTGAGGTCGAGAATAACCTGCTTAGTCTAAGCGGAGTTACCATGATTGAGGTAACTCATCATCTCAATGTTGCACAACAATCAAAGTATGATGCCGTATTTGAAATGACTCCAAGCGGGTTTGTAGAGATAAAACAATAGTAGGAGCTCAATACGTTGAGGAGCACAACGTGGCAACAGGCCTTGGGGCTGCAGTTGCCGAGCTTCTGGCTGAGCAGCTGCCCACGCCCATGCGCTTTGCTGGCATGCGCACTTTTGGCACCTCCGCTCCTGGCGACGTGCTGCTTTCGCACTTTGGCCTGGACGCTGAAGGTATTGCCGCTCGCGTCAAGGAGTTTCTGCTCTCGTAGCCGCGCTCAGCTCGCTGCAACGGCAACGCCACAGGTCAGCGGCGCGTGCGGGCGCAACGACGGCAACGCTGCAGGTCAGCGGCGCGTGCGGGCGCAACGACGGCAACGCTGCAGGTCAGCGCCGT
>CAKAPZ010000082.1 GCA_916720015.1 uncultured Atopobium sp.
ATTTGATGTGTAATATGGCCGCAATTGTGCAGATTATCTGACATAGGTGTGTTCCTTAGAAGCGGAATTTGCCTATAGTTAAATTTCTTATATATTCCTATTCATTTCCAAGGATATTAAATAAAGTTTATGCATAGAGATGTATATCAGGCGGTGTGACCGCCTAGCTGCCTGACTATCTTGATTAAGAACATGTCGATTCTTCAGCAGAAGCTACCAAAGCTGCGCTATTTTGTGCGCCAGGCCTAAAAGCCGACGCTAACACGCTGCAGAATCATAATCACCCGCACATGAACTGCCTCCCCTTTCTTATGTCCAAGAAATGGGAGGCAGTTCGATGACAAGGCGTTTTACATTACATAAGCTCAACGTTACTCAAGCTCAAAAGCTCCTGTGTAGAGCTGGTAGTACGTTCCTCGCTTGGCGAGAAGTTCATCGTGTGTACCGCGCTCAATAATGCGACCGTGGTCAAGTACGACAATAACATCTGCGTTTCTAACCGTAGAAAGACGGTGAGCAATAACAAAGGTGGTGCGGTCGTACATCAGAGCGTCCATACCACGCTGGACAATTGCTTCAGTACGTGTGTCAATGCTGGAGGTAGCCTCGTCCAGAATCATGACTGGTGGATCTGCGACTGCTGCGCGAGCAATGGAGATGAGCTGGCGCTGTCCTTGGGAGAGGGCGCTACCGTTGTCCTTGAGCATGGTGTGGTAACCCTCTGGAAGACGTTTGATAAAGTCATCGGCACCAGCAAGTTTTGCGGCCTTTACGCAGTCCTCATCAGTAGCATCAAGACGCCCGTAGCGGATGTTATCCAAGACGGTACCTGTAAAGAGGTTGACGTCTTGCAGAACAATACCGAGAGCACGACGAAGAGCGCTCTTCCTAATCTTGTTAATGTTGATGCCATCGTAGCGAATTTTGCCGTCTTCGATGTCGTAGAAGCGGTTGAGCAGGTTAGTAATGGTTGTTTTACCAGCGCCTGTTGCGCCAACAAATGCAACCTTCTGACCAGGTTTTGCATAAAGAGAAATATCATGCAACACGGTGTGGCCAGGCTCGTAGCCAAAGTCAACATCAAAGAGGCGAACGTCTCCCTTAACAGGGGTGTAAGTAACCGTGCCGTCACTGTGTGGATACTTCCAAGCCCAGTAACCGGTGCGGTACTCAGCTTCCTGAACTTTACCGTCAATGGTTTCTGCGTTGACTAAAGTAACGTAACCTTCTTCAGTCTCTGCTGGTTCATCAAGTAGCTCAAAAACTCGATTAGCACCAGCGATGCCCATAACAACAGAGTTAATCTGACTAGAAATCTGGTTAATCTGGGCGGAGAACTGACGTGTCATGTTGAGGAAGGGGACAGCTACAGCAATGGTGAAAGGCAGTCCAGACAAAGAAACGTTTTGAATGTTCAGAGTAATAAACACACCAGAAACTACAGCAACTACAACGTACATAATGTTGCCCAGATTGTTGAGGATAGGCATAAGCGTGTTGGCATAAAGGTTTGCATTTCTTGCAACAACCATCAGCTCATCGTTGATTTTGTCAAATGATTTAATAGTTTCTGCCTCATGACTAAAGACCTTAACGACCTTCTCGCCATTCATCATTTCCTGAATGTGACCCTCAACATCTGCGGTAGTCTTCTGAGTCTTAACAAAGTTCTTTGCGGACTTACCACCAAGGGTTTTAGTAGCAAGGCCCATCAAAGAGAATCCAAACAAAACAACCATGGCCATAAGTGCGCTGTAGTAAAACATAATGAATATAACTGCGATGATAACCACAGAGGTAAAGAGGAGGTTTGGAAGACTGGTACCAATCATCTGGCGCATTGCGTCAATATCATTGGTGTAATAGCTCATGATGTCGCCATTGAGGTGCGTATCAAAGTACCTAATAGGCAAGTCCTGCATGTGCGAAAACATCTTTGAGCGCCATTTTTGCAGAGCTCCCTGGGTGACAATAGCCATACCCTGGGTAGAGATGATATTCGCAAGAAGTCCAATGACGTAGAAGGTGGCGAGAAGAGCCACGTTCTGGAAGACTAAGCCTTCAGCAGAATTCCAGTCACCACTATCAATAAAATTGGAGATGATAGACAGGATTCGCTCCAAGAAGACACTTGGGAGCGACTGCATAATTGCTTGGATAACAGCACCAAGGAGTGCTACAGGGAGAAGGACAGGATAGAACTCCCAGAGCATTTTAATGGTTCGAGTAAGAATTTTTCCCACGGGAAGCTTTGGTCTTGTACCGTTTGTTTCTGTTGTCCTACTCATGAGAAGTCACCTCACCTTCCTGAGACTGATTTTCATCAACACTTTGCTTGTTCTGTGAGAAGTACACCTCACGGTAGATTGGGTTATCTTTCAGGAGTTCTTTGTGCGTACCAATTGCGTTAATGCGACCGTTATCCAGAACAATAATCTTGTCAGATTCTTCGATACTGGAAGTACGCTGAGCAATGATGATCTTGGTGGTATCAGGCAGGTAATCTTTAAGACCAGAGCGAATTAAAGAATCTGTCTTTGTATCAACAGCGCTGGTAGAGTCATCAAGAATAAGTACTTTTGGACGTCTTAGCAGTGCACGTGCAATACAGAGACGCTGCTTCTGACCACCAGAAACGTTGTTGCCACCCTGCTCAATATGAGTCTCATATTTATCAGGGAAGGTTTGAACAAAGCTATCAGCCTGAGCAAGACGAGCTGCCTCAAGAATCTCTTCATCGGTGGCGTCAGGGTTACCCCACAGGAGATTCTCTTTGATGGTACCGCTAAAGAGAACGTTTTTCTGAAGAACCATGGCAACAGCACCACGAAGAGTATCAATGTCATAGTCTTTGACGTTGTGTCCGCCAACAGAAACGCTACCAGCGGTTACATCGTATAGGCGAGGAATAAGCTGCACCAGTGTGGACTTTGCAGAACCGGTACCACCGATGATACCGATGACCTCACCAGAGTTGATGTGAAGGTCTACACCAGACAGGGCTTCTCGACCCTCTGGACCGGAATAGGAGAATCCAACGTTCTCAAAATCAATGGATCCGTCTGTAACCTCGGTCAAAGGATTTTCTGGGTTGTTAATAGTGGAAGTTGCAAGAAGTACCTCACAGATGCGGCGAGCCCCTTCTTCTGCAATGATGATCATGGCAAAGACAAAGGAAAGCATCATGAGTGCCATGAGCATCATAAAGCCATACGTAATAAGCGAGGAAAGCTGTCCAACGCCAAAGGCTGTTCCCTGAGAAGAGACAATGAGGTACGAGCCAAAGTACAGAATGAAGACAAACAGCACGTAAATAGTGAAGTTCATAAATGGAGAGTTCAGAGCCATGAGCCTCTCGGCTGCTGTAAAATCTTCGCGCAGCTCTTCTGAAGCCTTATCAAATTTCTGACGCTCAAAGTTTTCATTTACAAATGACTTAACAACGCGGATACCAGCCAAGTTTTCTTCAGCGGATTCATTGAGTGCGTCGTACCTCTTAAATACCTTTTTAAAAATAGGAATGACTCTAGAAATAATGAAGTAGAGACCAATTCCTAGAAGAGGCATGACGGCAACAAAAATAATGGCAAGCCAGCCACCCATGATAAAGCCAGCAATAAATGCAGCAATAAACATAAATGGAGCACGAACGGCCATGCGGATGAGCATCATAAATGCCATCTGTACGTTAGAAATATCCGTAGTAAGGCGTGTTACTAACGATGACGAAGAGAATGCATCAATAGTGGTAAACGAGAAATTTTGGATATTACGGAACATATCACGGCGAAGATTGCGCGCAAAGCCTGTGGAAGCTTTGGCAACAGAAATACCGGATAGTGTTCCAAACAGCAGCGACAGCATTGCCATAGCAGCAAGAACAGCTCCAGACTGAATGACAGCGTTTAGTTCTGCCCCCGTGCGAAGCGTATCAACAAGATTAGCTGTTCTAAAAGGAATGAGGATTTCTAAGATGGTCTCAATTAACACAAAGAGAGGAGTGAGGATAGTGTCTCTTTTGAACTCACCGATACTCTTTGAAAGCACTAAAGCAATCTCTTTAATGGAAAGATTGCTGACATCTACAATACCTGTCAGAGCAGAGGGAACCATAGCAGTTTCTGCTTCAGTTGATTCAATTATGTTTTCAAGTTCTTCAGTTGAAGTTACTTCTTCTGACATGCTGTTTCTCCCTTCTCGTCTCTGTTAATTGTGTCCCAATGTTCAACTAAACGATCTAGATATGCGCAGAATGTAACTTTTTCTTCATCAGAAAGAACAGACAATGCGCGCGCTTCAAATGACTCTATGGCCTCTTGAGCTTCTTTTGCTTGTTTTTGACCTTCTTTTGTCAAAGAAAGAAGTGTCTGCCTGCGATCTTTGTCTACACGAGCACGTTCGACAAGACCTTTTGTTTCAAGTTTGCTCACCATTTCTGAAAGAGATGCAGATGTATTCTTTGTCTTGGCGAGAAGATCTTTTTGTGTCATATCTCCATCACGATAGAGCGCAGTCAAAATAAATTGTTGACCGCCACGGCATCCGCGCGTGATGTAAAGATAATGACCTAGATGGCCAAGATTGCGAATAATGCGCATCTCTTGAGTAGGTGAGGTAGGTGCTTGATGCATGAGTACCTCCCATAACAGAAATAATTCTTGTAAGGTATTTTACTCAAAATTTCTGAGATATCAAGGTACTTAACAATTAAGTACCTAAGTTTTATTTTCTTGAAACAAAAGCAGGTAAATCAGGTTAGAGTTCCAGCTCTGTTCTTAAAGATAGGCAAAATTTGCAAAAATTCTTCTCACCACTGCACCCGGAGATACCTTGGGAACATTGTGAGGACATCCTGGAATGAAGAGAAGTCGAGCGGTAGGGATTGCCTCAGCAATACGGCGAGTTTCCTCTGGATAAATCTCATCGTATTCACCTGCCATGACAACAACAGGAACGGAGATGTGTTCAAGGGACGCGGGATCAATATGAGGGTTATCTACCATGAGTTCAAGATGCTCTGCAATACGAGCGGCCTCAGCAGGAGAAGGAACAGGGTAGCCGTCTTCTAGAACAGCACCTTCCCAGCCTTCAACTGCCCAACGTTTATTGCCCTCAATGCTTTCATAGAGCC
>CAKAPZ010000083.1 GCA_916720015.1 uncultured Atopobium sp.
GCTGCTTCAGACATGCCCATACCTTCATCTTCAACTGAAACCTGAACAGTATTCTCGTCGCACGAGACATTAAAAGAGATGGTAGTTTGAGCGGCAGAATATCGAGCAGCGTTTTGAACGATAATGCGGATGGACTGTTTAATCATGGCGGCATCGGCAAGTACCTGATAGCGGTTGTCCGCCAGCACACTCTGATCATACTTAAGGGTATAGCGATGGCTGGAATCAATCATCTCTGATTCTTCGCAGACCTCAGACGTAATTCGTGCAAGGTTAAACTGGGTCTTGGTGAGGGTGTTTCTTCCTGCATCACCGCGTGCTAAGAAGAGGAGCTGTTCAACTAAGTCATGCATGTGCTCGCTCTCGGATTTGAGGGCAGCAATGGACTCGTCAAGTACCGCTTCATCTGTCTTACCCCAGCGATCCAGCATGTCAGTATAACCTCGGATAACAGCTATAGGCGTACGAAGCTCGTGACTAGCATCGTTAACAAAACGCATCTGCTGTAGCTTTGCTTCCTGCATACGACGGAGCAGTTTATTCAAAGCAATCTCGATGCTGGCAAGGTCTTGATCACCTGTTTGAATCTTAGGAGCATTAATATTAGCTTCTTCGATGGCCTGCTCAAGACTTCTGATTTTCTCGCTTTTAACCAGGATGTCACTTGTAGTTTTATCAGCAGCAAGTACATCTGCGTTAACGAGTTGATCAGCTTCAAGCGCAAGTGTATTAAGGGGCTGAAGAGCTCTTCTGACGCGACGCATATCACCGAAGAATGATAAAAGATCAATAGTTTCCCAGATAAGAATTGCAATATACAGGGGCCAGAAACGGGCTAAGTCTACACCTAAATCAAATATTTTGGCGCCAAAGGTGGGGCCGTGAACAAGATACTTAAGGCTTGGGAGTCCGTGTAAAAAAGTAAAACCGATAAATGAAATGGAATGGGTCTCGGTAGGAAAAAATCCCAGGTAGAAAGTACCTTGTGGAACATGCTGGTTATACGTATAAATAAAGACCAGCGCAATAATCACCAGCAAAAAGAGATTAAAGCCAACGTAGTTCATCAGTTTACGCCACCAGAATCCCCAGGTAATAACTCCAGCAGTTGAGGAATCAGAGGGAGTAAAGAAAGGCTTTTTATGCCCTTGCGAGGTTGACTGACTATACTTCTCTGATGACATATCCGACTCCACGAACGGTAGTAATCAGCTTGATGTTGTAACGATCATCAATTTTTGCACGTAGATGAGCTATATGGACATCAACGTTGTTTGTTTCTCCAGCAAACTCATATCCTAGAGCCTCAGATGCAATACGCTCACGACTCATAACAACACCTGCGTGTTCCATAAGCATACGAAGCACTTCAAATTCTTTAGTGGTAAGTTCAATCGGATTGTTGTTAACGCAGACTTCTCTTCGGTCAACATCAAGCGAGACACCCTTGATTGTAAAAGTGTTTGTGGCAGTTGTATGAGAAATTGCTGCAGAACTTGGACTGTCTGCCTCGTGATGTTTGAGGGCCACTCGAATGCGGGCGAGAAGTTCTTCTATTGCAAAAGGCTTGGTGAGGTAGTCATCTGCACCTGCATCAAGACCAGCAACTTTATCCATGACCGAATCGCGAGCAGTGAGCATGATAGTTGGCGTGTTTTTCTCGCGACGAATCCTTCTAAGAACTTCTAGACCGTTAAGCTGGGGAAGAAGTATATCAAGCAAGATAAGATCATAGTCATTTGCCAGAGCTTTTTCAGCTCCGGTTCTTCCGTCAAGAGCTTTGTCTACCTCATAGCCCTCATGTTTAAGCTCGAGTTCTATAAAGCGCGCAATTTTTTCTTCGTCTTCAACGATAAGAACCTTAATCATTTTCTCGCCTAAATATCGAAGTCTTCTACTTTAGGTTTGGGATCAGTCGCAATTTACTTTTTGTCGATGACGTCTTTTTTGATGGAGCCCGCTGCATCTGCAGCCTTATCCATAGCTTCGTTTACATCAACAACAATAGGATAAGCTCCCTGAATGTGATAGCGCATCTCAAAGAAAAGACCAATGATGAGCAGCCAGAATGTAGCACCCCAGAGGAATAGACCAACAATTGGAATAATCACTGGCATGGCCATAAACTGTTCGCCGCGACGAGTAACAATAAATTTTGACTCAACGCTTTTTCTAAACAGCTCTTTGCACTTCTCCCAAAGAGAGGACATATTCTCTGAGAAATCAGACTTCTTACTTGATTCTTGGTAGGCAATTTGAGCCGCTTCCATCTCTGGAGAAACTTCTGACTGTGCAGCAGACTCAGTAGTATAGCTGGCCGTCTGCTTGGTAGACTTACCCTGCTTCTCAAGCCAAATAATTGCATCAAGAACATTGTCATCACAAGCGTCAAGTGCTGCCTTTGCGTCCTCGTAGCTTACACCGCACTTCTCGCGAATTACTTCAACCTTTTCGAGCTTTTCCATGATCAGCTTCCTTTCGAGATGTTAAAGACGCCTCTCGTCTTCGTGATACATGGTCTCTTATAAAGATTAACCAATTATTGAGGTTAGATTAAGCTTTCATAAGTATTTTAATGGGATTGCTTACACGTCTCAATTACAGACAACGTGTTTACCATTTACCGATTACTTATAAAACTAGCTTGTTTTAGCTATTCAGCAGTTTGAAACTAATAAATAGTTATATATAGCTAACTTATGGCAGTTGAAGCTTTGCTTTCTCTGTCAAAGCCAGCCTGAATAACAGACACTACATTGTGAGTTTGTGGCAGGAGGCGGTATGGGCATGGCAAATCGTCAGAACCAAAGTATTCAAGCTACTGAGGCCAACCAAAATACAAAACAGGATTCTCAGCAATCTGAAGTAAACCCTGTTGCAGTGTTGCTCGAGTGGTCAGACAGAAAAGGTATGTACGCGCTCTCTGTCATTCTTGCAGTTATTGGTGTTTTTGGAGGCATAGTTCCCTATGTTGCCGCAGGTAACATGGTGGTTGGCATTTTTAATGGAATTAAAGAATGGCCGTTTTACCTTCAATGGGGGCTTATAGCGGGCCTCAGCTATTTAGTTAAAATAACTTTCCATCATCTTTCAACGGTCGTTTCTCATAAGGCAACATTTGCGACAATCGCAAATATGCGTACCCGAGTGGCAAAGAAGCTGACCACTATTCCAATGGGATATGTACTTGATACACCTTCGGGCTCTCTCAAACGTCTTCTGGTCGAGAAAATCGATAGCATTGAAACCACGCTTGCTCATGCAGTTCCTGAGCTCACTTCAAACCTTACGGCTGCATTTGCAGTCTTTGTCTATCTGATTGTTTTGGATTGGCGTCTTGCTCTTGCTGCGTTGCTTACCATTGTTGTAGGACTAGCGTGTTTATCAGGCATGATGAAAGACTATGAGTACTGGTATCAGAATACTATCGTAACCGGCAAAGAGATGAATAACGCTTCAGTTGAGTACGTGTCAGGAATTGAGGTAATTAAGGCTTTTGGACAGTCGGCAAGTTCTTACGAGAAGTTCTCTAAAGCTGTTTATGCCTCCGCTCATGCCTTTATTGACTGGATGAGCCACTGTCAAATCTGGCAGGATGCCATGCTGTCGATTGCTCCAGCAACACTCGTAACCGTATTGCCTTTGGGATGTCTGTTTGTGCTCCAGGGGAGTCTTTCTCCTTCTACGTTTGTCATGTGCGCAGTTCTTTCTCTAGGTATTTTCCAGCCACTCTTTGAAGCAATGAGCTTTATGGATTCTCTTGCACAGGTAGGTTCTGTTGTTAAAGAAATTTCTGAGGTCTTAAATTACCCTGATCAGGTGAGAGCTGATGTTCCTTGCACGCTTGAAGGTACTGAAATTAAGCTGAGTGATGTCCGTTTCTCCTACGGAAGCAATGAAGTGATTCACGGGATTACTTTAGACATTGAGCCAGGACAAGTTACAGCACTTGTTGGCCCAAGTGGATCAGGTAAATCTACTGTTGCTCGGCTTATTGCAGGTTTCTGGGATCCAAATGAAGGATCTGTTTCTATTGGAGGACAAGATATTCGCTCCTGCAGTCCAGCTCAACTTGCAAACCTCGTAGCTTATGTTGACCAAGATAGTTACCTTTTTGATGAAACCATTATGGAAAACATCAGGATGGGCAAAAAAGATGCCACCGATGATGAGGTTATTGCCTGCGCAAAAGCCTCTGGCTGCCACGACTTTATCCAATCACTTCCTCATGGCTATCAAACGGTTGTAGGAGGCTCAGGTGGACACCTTTCTGGCGGAGAACGCCAGCGTGTAGCAATTGCACGAGCTATGCTCAAAAACGCGCCGATCATCATGCTTGATGAAGCAACAGCTTACGCAGATCCAGAGTCTGAAGCAGAGGTTGAATCTGCAGTTGCAAAACTGGTAGCTGGCAAAACACTGGTGGTTATCGCTCATCGTCTTTCTACCGTACAAAATGCCGACAAAATTGTTGTTGTTAATGATGGCTCTATTGAAGCCGAGGGTACGCATAATCAGCTTATGGAGACATGCCCGCTCTATGCAACCATGTATCGCGCTCACATTGGCGCACTTGACGAGGCTTAAGGAGGGGAGTAAAAATGCTGTCTGTTCTAAAAATGTACTTCCAATTTGGAAGTTCTTATCGCCAGAAACTCCACAAGGGCCTTTTCTTTACCATTCTTGGTTGCCTCTTTGAAGGAGTACAAATAACAGCGCTTTGGATTGTTTTTACTGCTCTTACTACGGATACGCTCTCAACTCAGACAATAGTTTCTGCACTGGGAGTCATGCTTTTGAGCATTATAGGAGCGTTCATTTGCGCTCATTTTAAGAGTGAGAATTTCTGTGATGCTAATTTTAGTATGGCTGGCGCTAAGCGTGCGGAAATTGGAGATACCCTGCGCCGTCTGCCCATGGGTTACTTTAACGAGAATAGCCTTGGAGAAGTAACAGCTGTTATGACCAACCAGCTGGATGTAATGCAAAATCTTGGTGGCTTGCTCTATATGATGGTTTTTGGTGGTTTGGCCTTAACAGCAATTATTGTTGTGTTCTTGTTTGTATTTTGTTGGCAATTAGGCCTTATAACTGCAGCTACATTTGCTCTTTTCTGCAT
>CAKAPZ010000084.1 GCA_916720015.1 uncultured Atopobium sp.
TAGGTGACATCATTGGTAAGCGTTGCGCCACCGTTGATGGTTGCAGGGGAGTTGCCTGCAACGTCGGTGAACCAGTAGTGGTAGTTGTGACCAATAACAATGCCAAAGAAGGTCATTGGATCATCCGCGTTGTCCAGAATGTGGTTCTCAAAAGTTGCAATATTTGTGTAGGCAGTATTGGTGTTAGAGCTGGTAGGACTTGCAATTCCAGCAGTTGTAGCGCTTAGAGTGTTGCCGCTAAGGTTTTGAAGCAGTGCATTGATATTGGTCTGCTCAGCAACAGTTGGGTGAGTCTTGATAGTTGCAACTTCTCCGCCGTTTGCATCGGTGGTGATGTCAAAGACATTTGGATTCTGCTTAAAGACGCTGTTTGCCGAGAAAGTACCACCATTTGCCGAGAAGGACACGGTAAGGTGCTGCTCTTCCCACTCTGCATACAGATCAACAGTATCAGTACCTGCAGGAACAGCAAGGCTGGAATTAGCCGCTACCTCATCGCCAGCGCCGTTTGCCTGAGTGGTCCAGCGCTTGAAGGTTTTACCTGCAATGTTGAAGTTGCTGTCGCGATTGTTAACGTCAGTGTTAGAAAGAACGTTAACGGTGCGACCAGCGTTTGTAGCAACGCGTTCAATAACGGTAACGCCGTTGCCGTTGTGATATCTGACGTAGAGCCAAGAGGTGTTAGCTCTCCAGTGTGGATAGACCGTCATATCAGAGGTGACCTGGGTATCAGCGGTGAACTGGTGCTCTGTACCAGCGGCGTCGGTGTAGTACCAGCCGTCAAACTCCTGACCACTTGCATAAGGATCTGCAGGTAGGGTAGTGGAGCCGCCTGCTACAGAGGAAGCGGTTGCAAGAGAGTTGCCGCGCATAGCAAGAGCGGTCTTGTTGGCAGTAGTGCCGTCAGCAAACGTTGGGTTGACGCCGGTAACGCCTGGGGTGTTGAGGTCAAAGGTAACGGTTGCTGCAGGTGCCCAAACGTGCTTCTGACCATCACTTGATGCGTTAGTAACTGGGTAGGTGTAGGTTGCTCCGTTGGCATTAATGAGGCTCAGAGAGTTAGTTGATGGGTCAGCAAGGGTAAAGAGCGAGAGAACCTCGTTGCCGTTAGCTGCGCCGTTTGTAGGGATAGTGCTGCCAAAGCCACTGTTGTAGCTAGGTGCGTATTTGATCAGGTAAGAACCGCCAACAACGTTGTAGTTTTGACGAGTCTGGCCCGCGCCGTTATCAGAGTTCTTGGTAGCAGGGGTTTCTACCAGGCTGTTTCCGGTGAACTGGATAGAACCGTTAGTCTGTGCGCCAAAGAGAGCGCCAGAGTTACGACCGTCTCCCTTAATGGTGGAGTTGTTAATGATGACGTCACCTGTATTGACGTTAAGACCGCCAGTACCACCGTTAGTGAAGTTAAGGGTTGAGTTAGTAACGTTTACTGTTCCTCCAGCTACACCAACAGAAATACCAGAAGTTGAGCCGGCATTTGCATTGATGGTGGAGTTAACAATGTTGGAAGAACCCTGAATGGTCATGCCCGTAGCGCCGTACCATGAAGGATTGATGGTCAGGGTTGAATCAGTCATGTTGAGCTGGTTGACATAGAAAGTCTGGCCAAAGCCCTCGACCTTAAGATCAGCATTTCGAAGGGTAAGATTACGAGCGTCATTCCAGGTACGAGCCTGGGAAGTTACGTTAATCGTAGCATTCTCAAAAGTAACGCCAGACTCAAAGAAGTTTGTATTGCTCTTATCATCTGCAGTGATGGTGACGCTGTTTTTGTTAGTGCTACCACTAACGGTTCCGCCAAGAGAAATACCACGAGTACCGCTGGAACCTGCGTTGTTTCTAAACACATAGGTACCATCGGTGATGGTTGAGCCATCTTCTGCAGTTAGAGCGGTTTTGAAGCCGGACATGGTAAGAGTACCAGTGCCGGTGAGTATTGAACCAGGAGAAAGAACCAGTCCGTCAATGCTGTTACCCGTGCCGGTAAGAGTTGCGCCTTCATCCTCAATTTTGAGTGTGAGGCCAGAAGGAATAGTAACCGTAGAGGTCAAATTGAGGTTGCCCTTGAGGTGAATGGTGTTGATTGAAGAAGTTTCTCCCCATAGTTCCAGCGCTTTCTGGAGAGATTTAAGAGGATCTGAGCTGGAACCCTCGTTAGTATCGTTGCCGCTTGTTCCGTCTACCCAGAGCTCATTTGTGATGTAAGAAAGGCTTCTGGTAACACGGCGAGAAGATCTTTCTGTAGGAGCGGTAGCTTGCTCGGAAGTTTGCTGGTTGGAAGTGGCTTCTGCGTTAGTGGTAGTTTCAGTTGAGGTTTCTGCTGTTGCTTCTGAAGTAGAAGCAGTTGCATCGCTTGTTTGAGCTGCTGCAACTTCTTGCGTCTGAGTTACCTCTTGAGTGCTAGCAATCTCTGCTAATGCTGAAGAAGGAACCAGCGAGAGTGCAAGCACCAAAGACATAGCTGTCTTAGCGCCTTTGCTTGCAAAATTCTTGTCTTTTCTTTCCATACCTACCCCTAACAAATAGTGAATACCCCAACAAAATTTGCAATTAAATCTTGTGCAAAAAGTGACGAATCACGAGAAGCACAATAGAACTAAACGGTACAAATTTAGAGCATTTTTCGTATAGATAATTATCCATTATTTTGACAAAAATTATTGTCTCAACCAGCGATTTTTATAGTTTGAACACATTTCAAAAAATGCCTTTATCTCATGTTATATAAATAATTTAATCAAAATATTTGATGCGTTCAGAAATGGCATTTAAATTGCACTATTTTTGACGATTTTCTCGACATTTGTCATAAACGTGCAACGGATAAAAATTGCAAAGGAAATGTATTAAATTTTAAGACAAATGTGAGTTATGCGGAAACCAGATAGTGGAAGCAGATGGTTAACAAATTCATGAAATATGGAGTTCAAAATTTGTTGCCAAGAAAAGCTCTGTACACTAAGTAAGAGAGAATCAAGAGAGATTACTCCGCGCAAAAAACGTAAAAAATGTGCGTGAAACCTTTTTGAATGTACTGAGTAGGGGACTATGAACTCAAAAATTATTGATGACGCTTTGGACTTTGTAAAAGAGGTCTTCTCCACAGATTTTAGTGGCCACGATTACTTCCACACGTTGCGTGTGTACAAAATGGCTGTAAGAATTGCGCAGGAGGAAGGAGCAAATCAAGAGATTGTTGCCCTTGCTGCGCTTTTGCACGATGTTGATGACATCAAGCTTTCTCCAGAGACGCATGAGCATAAGGATAGGGCCGTTGGTTTTCTGCGCCAGCATGCTGTCGACGAGGCCACTATCCAGGCCATTTGCGCCGCAATTGATGAGGTTTCTTTCTCAGGAACAGACTCGGTTGTTCCTTCAACGCTTGAAGGAATGTGTGTTCAGGATGCAGATCGCCTCGATGCGCTTGGAGCTGTTGGTATCGCACGTGCCTTTGCTTATGGAGGCAGTCACGGCCGTGCAATGTATGACCCCGATGAGCCGCCAACTCTCAACATGAGCGGCGAGGAGTATCACTCACACAAATCAACATCACTCAACCACTTCTACGAGAAGCTCTTTTTGCTGGCAGATATGATGAATACACGCAGCGGTAAAGAGCTAGGAAAAGCTCGCGAGAAGTACATGCGTGAGTATGTAGATGAATTTTTAGGCGAGTGGAACGGTGAACGCTAACCTATAGTTTTTAGCTATATGAATTAGTCAAGTATTTGTATTTCACAAGTGAAGTGCTGATTGTCATACTGGTTTCTCGTAAGCAGTTCTAAGGGGTCATGATGGCAATCAAAAATGATAAAACTACTCCACATCGCTTTGATGTTGTTGGTAGCTTTCTTCGTCCAGAAAATCTCAAGCAAGCTCGTGTTCAGTTTGAAGCTGGTCAGATTGATGCTCACGAGTTAAAGCAAGTAGAGGACAAAGCTATTACAGAGCTTATCCAAAAGGAGAAGCAGGCTGGTCTCAAGGTTATTACTGACGGCGAGTTCAGACGTGCAACATGGTACCTCGATTTTATGTGGGCTTTTGAAGGTATTGGTCATGCGCCAACTAATACCGGCCTTCCTTTCCATGATGAGACTGCAAAGATTGACGACACATTCCTTGTAGGAAAAGTGGAGCTCACTAAAGAGCATCCGTTTATTGAGCACTTCCGTTTTGTCCAGCAGTTTGAGGACGAGACTACCGTTGCCAAACTCACCATTCCTGCTCCTGCACAGTTTATTGAGCAGTTCATTATGCCAATGAATCGTGAGCAGACCGACAAGTACTATGCCAATGACCAGGAGCTTCTTGAAGATATTGTTGCTGGCTATGGTGTGTTTATTAAGCAGGCATATGCTGCAGGCTGCCGTAATCTTCAGCTTGATGACTGCTCATGGGGCGTGCTGGTTGACCCTCGTGCGGAGCTCTTCTTTGGTGCTGACCAGGAAGGTCTCAAGAAGATTAAGGCACTGCTCTTGGAGATTAACAATCGCGTCCTTGATGCCGCACCAGCTGATCTGACTATTAACACACACGTTTGCCGTGGTAACTTCCACAGCACTTGGGCTTGCGAGGGTGGCTACGACGATGTGGCTGATGCCCTTCTTGCTCAAGAGCACGTAAACGCTTTCTTCTTAGAATTTGATGATCATCGCTCCGGTGGCTTTGAGCCCCTGGCTTCTGTTCCAGCTGGTAAAAAGGTTGTGCTTGGTCTGATCACCACCAAGCACGCCCAGCTGGAAGAGAAAGCCAAGGTTATCAAGCGTATTCATGAGGCGGCTCAATATGTGCCTTTGGAGAACCTCTGTCTTTCTCCTCAGTGTGGCTTTGCTAGCTGCGAGATTGGTAACAAGCTTACCGAAGATGAGCAGTGGGCAAAGATTGCGCTGGTTAAAGAAATTGCAGAAGAGGTTTGGGGCTAAACATCAGCTGGTTTACGGTCTGTTTGCGACTCACTCGCCGTTTACCGAAGAGTTTCTGACTATGCGTTCTTCTCGACTCCTGTCCACTAAAATGGACAGGAGTTTTTTATTGGAGCTAGACTTCGGAGGCAGTATGCCAAGCGAGAAGACCCGCTGCTTGCATCTT
>CAKAPZ010000085.1 GCA_916720015.1 uncultured Atopobium sp.
TCCAATGACCTTCTTTGGCATTGTTATTGGTCACAACTACCACTACTGGTTCACTGATGCTGCAGGTAACTCCCCCGCAACTATCAACGGCGGTGCAACGCTTACTAACGATGTCACCTACTACCTCAAGTGGAAAGAGGATCCTTCCATCCAGAGAGTAGAGCTTACCAGCGATCTTCCTGCAGATATGTGGAGCGATTCCCAGAGCAATACCACTCAGATTAAGGAAGTTTCTAACGATAAGAGCTTCAGTCTTACAGGCGCTATCGATGCAACTTCTGTCATCAATCAGATGAGCGCCTTTGAGAACGGCATTGCTGGTGGTCTTGACGACCTAACCAAGATTACGCTTTCTGGTACAACTTCTACCTTTACCGCCAAGCTCACGCTTCCTGCAGGCGTTGTTGTCCCAGCTAATCCAACGGTAACCACCTCTGGCCTCGGTGACCTCTTTGAGGTTTCTAACGTCTCCGTTAACGGCCAGGAAGTTACCGTTACCCTGAAGCTTAAGGGAACTTACACCAACTACAAGCAGCTCAAAGACGCTGTCGAGACAGTTGGTAAAGACGATGCAGCTACCGCAGAGATTGCAAGACCTCTTACCGTAACTGTTGACGGTCTTACCCTTGACCCAACTCAGGTTACCAATGGTCAGGAGCTTACTGCTACAGGTACTCTAACCGGCACCTTTGAGTCTTTTGCAAAGAACACCGTCACTAACGTCACTAAGAAGTTTGAGCTTTCTTGGAACGGCGTTCAGATTGCTGCGAGCAGAGACCCTCGTGGCACTGGCATTCAGCAGACTCTGATTGTGAACAACCCAATTGAGATGAACCTTCCTGCAGATATGCTTGCTGACGAGAATACCGAGCATGACCAGGTCATCACTATGAAGGCAGGTTCTACCTTTAACCTCACTGGTTCCATTCTTGCTTCCTCTATTCAGGAGCAGATGAACAACATTGAGCGCGCCTACCCTAATACCAACCACGACACCATTACGCTGAGCAACCTTAAGTTCAAGTTCACCGCAACTCTGACCGTTCCTGAGGGAATGACCCTCCCAAGCAACCTTGATGCCAACACCATCCAGGCTTCCAACTTTGGTAGCGGCTTTAAGGTCAGCGATGTCCAGGTCAGCGGCCGTACGGTTACTGTCACCTTTGAGCTCAGCGATCCATCTTCTATCAGGACTTACTCTGACCTCGAGCGCATTGTTGATGAGGCTAGCGCAAACGATGGTTGGATGAAGCTCACTATTCCTGGTGTCACCATTGACTCCAACGTTGCTGCAGGTACTCAGCTCACTGCTGTTGGTACTGTTACGGGTTCCTTCAGCGCTATTGCTGATTCCGCAGCTGGCAACCGTAAGGTCTTCTCGTTCACCTGGAATGGTGTCCAGTGGCCAGATGGTAAGGACGCCGTTGCAACTGATAACGACACAATCCAGCTAACCATTACTGTTGCAGAGGATGAGACTCCAGAGACTCCTTCCACTCCAACTAAGCCATCTAAGAAAAAGAAGCAGAAGACTCCATACACCGGAGATGCTTCTGCTGCAGCACCTCTTGCTGCACTTCTCGCTGGTATGACCGCTGTAATGACTTCACTTGGCATTACTAAGCGTCGTAAGAATAAGTAAGAAAGAAAGTGATTGGTTCTGTATCGCTCTAGTTAGGATGTGCTATGAAAAGTAAGGCAAGGATTGTAGCGGGATTGCTTTTAGCTGCCGTTGCATTCGTCGCAGCATTGCTGCCTAACCTTAGCGTGGCTTACGCAGAAGACACCACAGGTCTTCAAATCAATGCTCTGAGCATTGAAGATGCGTCGACTCACGCCCAAGTTGCTGACCTTCTTGCAGGTCAAACTCCTGCTCTTAAGGCGGGAGTCACCTACGCCTTGAATGTTGGCTATACAATCCCTGCCTCGCTGCAGTTCTCGCCAACCTACCTCAACGTGAGGTTTGGAGACGGACTCTATGTCACAGGTCTTCCAGGTGCAACGTTTACCGTTGGTGGCATCTCAAACACCAGTTTCTCTAACCTGGTTACCGCACCTACGGGAACAGGAACCCTTCCTTACGGCTATCCTGGCGCAAGTTCCGAGAAGAACCGCAGTGGTGATTTGGTCTACATGACCAATAACGGCCTGACCCAGGTTTCTTCCAGGGGAGAAATTCAGTTCAAGCTTGACAATGCTGTTGAGAACCAGAGCGCAAGCCAGGTTATCGCAAATGCAATTCGTGTTAGCTTGAGCACCGCTGCAACACAAAACATTGATCCACATACCTCATCTGTTACTGCAGCTGACGCCATGACCTATGGTTTCTGGGCTGATCAGTCCACCGAGGTTCTCTCTAAGGGTGGCACCACCTCTACCCTGCAGGTTTCAACCACAGGCTCTAAGGTACTCACCGAGGCTAACAGCAAGACTACAGTTCAGGTTGTCTACCCAAGCGATATGGAGCTAGTTGGTGTCAACGAGACCAGCCTCTACAACACCCCAGGTACCATCGTCTCTACTACCGATGACGGCACTAACAAGACCGCAACAGTCGAGTGGAACGAGCCAGGCTCTTATGCAGGTACCCCAACCTTTAAGCCACAGATTAAGGTTCCTGCATCAAGCACCAGACCTAACAACTCAACCTTTAACGTCACCATTAAGAACCTCACTATGTCCGTTTGGAATGATACTCCAAACGTCAACCGTACCTCTGCAAACGCTTCTTCTACTCTTACGGTTACCGTAATTGACGGTCTTAACCCAGAGCGTCTTACCACACACGCTCTTGTCGACACAGCTCCTAACTGGGCATACAAGAAAAACGATACCTACAACGTTCGTCTTGGCACCTACCTCATCAAGAACGAGCTCTCCACAGACACCGCTCCAAAGACGCTCGAGATGACCATCGACCAGAACCAGACCGCTATCATCCGTGGCGTCACCATCCCTTACAAGGCTGGTATGACCTATGGTCCAATCCACTGGACCGCATCGGACGGTACGAGCGGAACTGCTGATCCAAGCATTCTGCGCACCTCTGGAGTTTCTGCACTTATCACCAACACTGCCCTTGGCCTCGATATCAATACCTCCATCACTTCCATCAAGGTTGACCTTGGTCCAATTCTTGGCGGATATGATGGCATTAGGCCAATGAGCGATCTTCTCGATACATGGAATCCAAACAACAAGCATGTCACTGACGAGTACTACGGCTGGAGCTACATCTCCAATGGCATTTATGGCTCTTGGAAGAAGGGCACCAACGCCGACGTTGTCACTAACGTCAAGCTCTACGACACTGGTACCACTCCTGACGCAGGCGTTACGCTGACCGCTAAGTCCGGCGCGCCTAAGGTTCTTAACGGCGTTGGTAGCATCGATAAGACCCAGATTAACGGCGGCGAGACCTTCAAGATTTCTGGTCGCATCGACGACGCAAACTGGGACTGGAACCCTCTTCAGGAGCCAGTGCTCTACGTCATCATGCCCGAGGGCTTCACTTACAGCAACCTCACCGTTTCCAATGGCACGCTCAGCGCTCCAGAGTTTGTAGGAACGTACGATAAGGACGGCGTAGCTGTTAAGGTTTGGAAGTACACCATTGATGTTGGCGACGAGACTCGCGGTCAGTATCAGCCAGACTTTACCAGCAAGAACATGACTCTAAGCATGGATGTCCACACCACCGATCTTGCAGGTAAGGGCATCTACCACATCAATGACTTTGTTGGCATTACCACCAAAGACTTCAAGGAGATTGGTGCTCAAATTAAGTCTGAGCACTGGGACCGTAGCAACTGGAACACCTCCCAGTACACCAGCCTATTTGGCAACAGTGTCAACTCCGGCGAGACCATGGTTTCTCTCTCCGAGCGCCCTGGTATCAACATTGCTCAGGCATCTGCCATTGCTGCTGCATCTACCCTTTCTGTAAAGGATGCCGTCTCTGGAACCGTAACTGATTACACGTACGACTCCGCTAATCCAGGCGCAACTACCCCTGTTATGCAGAGCGGAGACACCGCAACTGTTCATATTGCAGTCCGCAATAACACCGGCAACACCGCAAATACCACTCAACTGTTTGTTCCATTGCTGTCTAAGTCGGTAAATCGCGGCGCTGGCATCACCCCAGAGGGTGCAACTCAGCTTCCTCTGACACTTGAGGGCGTAAACTCTTCTTCCAATTTCTCTTACCAGTACATCAAGCTGAACCCTGGTGTTACCTACACTGCAAACCATGCTCCACAGCCTGGCGAGTACACTGTAGTCACCAATCCTGCTGAGGCCGACATGGTGCTGTTTACTTCAACGCACGCACTTGCTGCAAATAGCGGCGGCTTTGTTGACGTCACTTATAAGGTTGCCGACAACGTTGACGCTTCCTACGACGGTAAGCGCAGTGTATTCAGCAGCGTTCTTGACTACGACATTGCTGGTAACCACTCCACTCGTACCCTCTCCACTCACGCTCTGAGCTATGCAGGCATTGACCTCAAGATCAATAAGGTCTGGGACGATAACAACAATGCAGCTGGTAAGCGCCCATCCACAACTGACTTTGGTGCCAACAATCTGGTTCTCTCTAACGATAAGAACCTTGATACCAGCACCATTGCGCCTGAGGTTTCCGATAATAGCAATAACACCTACACCATCGTCTACAAGGGTCTTCGTAAGTACGTAGACAATACTGCTGCTGATACTGTTTCGTACACCATCACCGAGAACGTTCCTAATTCCTACGTTTCAACTAGAAGTAGCATTTCTCGCGTTGAGCAGTACACCACCACTCAGTCGCTGGTAAATGTCTACAATGTCAGGCCTGTTATTGTGACGCCATCCGTTACCAAGATTGTCGAGGGCGATTACCCAGATGTTCCTACACCTGGACAGCCTTCACCTGCGTCTCTGGTTAATTCTTACCTGAGCGCGAGCGACGTTAGC
>CAKAPZ010000086.1 GCA_916720015.1 uncultured Atopobium sp.
TTACAAGCGGAAATTTGAAGAAAATTGCATACCTGTTACGTAAATAAATCATAAGCGACACTACCGTCTGAGACTGCAGGCTATACGAAGAATATGCAAAAACCTATTACTCTATGCAGGATTATGTATCAGCAATTTTCCGCACTAGCAAAGAACCTACAAATCATCTTGCTTTAGCTTTTAGATGATTTGTATAAGCTGATTTCTAATTCTTATAAAACCGCAGGAAGATAGCATGAAAATAGGAATCTTACTTTTAAAAACTTAAAATAATGGGTATATCAATAACAGAGCAAACAGCTCTAAAGAGATTGCCATGAGGCAGGGCGACATGTGTGCGACCACGTAAAAAGCCGTCCTGCCTCCATGGCATACGTTGCCTCGCATAACGAGAAATCTAGATGGTCGGGGCCACCTAGTAATGAAATTGAGTGTTGGGGGAACTCAATCTCTCAACGCAACGTGTAAACTATTGATAGCAGAAAAAACTTTTTATATATTCGGGAATTGGAAGAATTTTTAAATTCATATAACACCTCACGATTTTAGCGTAAAAATAACGCAAGTGCTACACCAAATCCAAGAAATGGTGCAAAAGGAAATGTATACATTAATAAGCTACTTGAACTGGTGATTTCTTCTTTATTTCTATCTTCTCTTTTTAAAAATTTATACCAAATAAAGAACAACAGAGAAAACATAACACCTAAAAAATTTGCTGAAAATAAAAAGACAAATGTCTCTTTTATTTCAAGATAAAGGCATGTTGAGAGGATAAGTTTAATGTCTCCCCCTCCTAGAGAAGACATATGACCTATAAATTTTGTAACTATACACACTGTAATCAACACGCTGATAGCAAAGATTTCGCTCCATAGGCCACGTATGAGCAACCCGATTTGATCCTTATTTGTTATGAGCCAAATAGGCCATAAAGCAGTAAGCAGAAAAGGGATTCTATTCGGAATAGTGCGATTTCGCATATCCGATATTGAAGCACAAATATACATAACAAAAATAACCAACTCTTTCATAGACACCTCCTCATTCAACCCTAGCAACATGAACAAGAATTAACATCCCATGTGGTCGGCGTTATTTAACTTATTGATGTAATAAGTTAGGTATTCAAAGTTCTTCTCGCTGCTCTTGGTTTTAGAGGGTCTTTTTGAGTCCTCGGGATTTTCTTGCGACAAAAATCGGAAAGCCGTGAATGGTACACTTAGCATTCAGTTTCTAGAAAGGTATCTCATGCCGAGCTCTTCATATAAATCAAAGCAAATGATTGTTATTCGTCGCGATCTTAAGATGCGTAAAGGAAAAATTGCTGCTCAGGCAAGCCATGCGTGTGTTGAAGCTACGCTCATGGCGCTTGCAAAAGAGCGTCGACTTGATCAGGTTCGCGTCACCGACGATCAGAATTGGGTTTATTTGGACCATGCCGATGAAGATACCTCAGCAATCACCAACTGGTTTGACGCCGGTGTTGCAAAGGTATGTGTCTACGTTGATTCTGAAGAAGCGCTGCTTGAGCTTGCCGCTGAAGGAAAGGCTCGCGGCTTTGTCGTGGCTCTTATTAGAGACGCAGGATTTACCGAGTTCCATGGAGAACCCACGTTTACCTGCCTGGCTTTTGAGCCACTTGCTGCAGAAGATATTGACCCGTTGACGGGCGAGTTGCCACTGTACTAGCGATTTGCCGCTGTACGAGCGAGTTGCCGCCGTACTGGCGGACTACCGCTGCACTAACACAATGCCTACATCAAAAAGGTGTGGCTCATGACCTCGTCAAAGATGGTGGTAACTACAAACATACCAATTGAGGCATAGAGGATTGCTGCCTGCCAAGACAGATGATTGGTCTCGATGTTTGAAATTCTAGGATCAAGCTTTCCGTCTTTGAGGCTAATGGGATCATCAATATCACGCGTAAAGCCCATCTGACGGTCCTCGTACTCTTTTCCGCTAAAGAGCAAACCAACGCCGCAAGCAATAATTCCCAAAGAAGAAATAACATACATGACACGACGCACCCAGTCGATGCCCGTAAACATGTCCATTCCACTGGTGAAGTAAGCAAATGCAAAGATAAGCGCACTCATACCAGCCGCAGCAAGACAACCATACCCAAACGCACGCAAAGCACTGAGAGCGAGCTCTTTGAACTTCTCGCCACGAGAAGGTGTTTGTGAAAACTTGCTATCCATACACAACTCCTTGGTTGTTTATTTGTTTTCTGTATAGCTTATAGCGTATAGGAAGTCTGCGCTTGATGATACAATTTCTACAGTAAATCTTGGCAGGAGGACGCATGCGTATCGGCTTTGATAACGAGAAGTACATCACTATGCAGGCGGATCGAATTCACCAGCGTATCAGTGAGTTTGGCGGCAAGCTCTACCTTGAGTTTGGCGGTAAACTGCTCGACGACAACCACGCTTCTCGAATCCTCCCTGGATTTGCTCCAGATGCAAAAGCTCAGATGCTTCAGCAGCTTGCTCACGAGGCAGAGGTTGTCTTTGCTATCAATGCAAATGACATTGAAAACGGTAAGCGCAGAAGCGATATTGGCGTTACCTATGCCGATGACGTACTGAGGCTTATGGATATCTTCCGTGCACGCGGTCTTGCTATTGGCGGTGTTGTCATTACGCAGTACTCTGGTCAGCCAAAGGCAAAGGCCTATCGTGCGCGCCTAGAAAACATGGGCATTGCCGTGTACCGCCACTACCCCATTGAGGGCTATCCTTCCAACATTGACCTGATTGTCTCGGCGGAGGGCTACGGTAAAAACGAGTACGTAAAGACTACGCATCCTTTGGTAGTTGTAACAGCACCTGGTCCTGGCTCAGGCAAGCTTGCTGTCTGCCTCTCGCAGCTCTACAACGAGAACGCCCGCGGAGTCCGCGCAGGTTATGCAAAGTTTGAGACGTTCCCTGTTTGGAACCTTCCGCTCAAGCACCCTGTAAACGTTGCCTACGAGGCAGCCACAGCAGACTTGGGCGACAACAACATCATCGATCCATATCACCTTGAGGCTCACGGCAAGGTTACCGTTAATTACAACCGCGACGTTGAGGCTTTTCCTGTGCTTAAAGCCATGATGGAGAAAATCGCAGGTACCAGCCCCTATCAGTCTCCAACCGATATGGGTGTCAATATGGTTGGCAACTGCATTATTGATGATGAGGTTTGCCAGGAAGCTTCAAAGGCAGAGATTGTACGCAGGTGGTTTAGAGCTGCCGAGAAACTCGAGCGTACGGGTATGGGTGAGCGCGAACTTTCAAAGATTAATCTCTTGATGAAAGACGTTAACGTTGACCAGAATTTCTCGCCAGCTCATGCTGCTTGTCTGCACAAAGCAGAAGAGACAGGAAAGCTTGCGGGCGCCATGGTTATGCCTGACGGCGCCATTATTACCGGCAAGACTTCAGAGCTTTTAGGTGCGCCAGCGTCGCTTTTGCTCAACGCACTCAAATACGTAGTTGGCATTGAGAAGAAGACGTTTATTGTGTCGGATGAGGTCTTAAGGCCCATTTGCGCACTAAAAGAGAACAACTTTAAACTAGCTCGTACCAGCCTTTGCGCTGACGAGATGCTCATTGCGCTCTCTATCAGCTCAATTACCAATCCGTTGGCTGGAAAAGCCGTTGATGCCACGCAACTACTCCACGGATGTGACGCGTACTTCTCGTCAATTATTCCAAGCGACGACGAGTCCATTTATCACAAGTTGGGCATTAACGTATGCTGCGAGCCAATTTTTGAACAAGGACAATTCTTTCACCAGTGATTTTTAACAGCTCACATAAAAGCAAGAAAACGAGAAACTCTACGACTCGTTCTAAAACTAAACACGCACCTGCTTCTGCAAACGCTTCAAAACGTAAGCAGCGGGCGATGCATACGCTTGAGAAAAATTCCCAGAACAATCCTGTTGTCAAATGGGGCCTCATTGCGCTGGCCATTGTGTTTGCGCTGGCATTATTGCAATCGTGCCAGGGACTTTTCTCCCTGTCTTTTGATAACAACCTGATTATCAAAAACGAAGTCCCGTATGAATGGGAAAACCTTATCTACGACGCAACGGGTCGCGCACATTATGTGGTGGACGGAGAAGAACTCACGCGCACGGGCGTTGATGTCTCTTCTCACCAGGGGTTTATTGACTGGGAGGCCGTTGCAGCCGATAACATTCAGTTTGCCATGCTTCGCATTGGTTATCGAGGCTCCACTGAAGGTGGCATTCGTGCAGATGAGCTGTTTGAAACCAATCTTAAGGGCGCACAAAGCGCTGGTCTTGATGTAGGCGTGTACTTCTTCTCACAGGCTATTAACGTGGAAGAGGCTCGCGAAGAGGCTGCTTTTGTTCTGCAGCAACTAAAAGAAGCAGGAGTTACAAAGCTCAATCTTCCCGTTGCGTTTGACCTGGAGCCCTCCCCTGATTACAGCGGTCGCGCCGATAACCTTTCCCCCGCGGAAACTAACGCTATTGCACGCGCGTTTTGCACCACTATTCAAGAAGCGGGATACCGCGTTATTGTCTATGGCAACAAAGTTGATTTAAATCGCTTTGATCTTGTCTCGCTTGACGAACCCATTTGGCTGGCACAATACGTTGATCAGCCAGACGTAAACTTTAACTTTTTGATATGGCAATACACTTCAACGGGACAAGTTGACGGTATTACCGGCTCGGTTGATTTGAATCTGGACTTCTCTGCCGTCTCTACAAGCAAGAGTCCAAAGTAGAGCTGCCACGCCCGCAGCCGCTAGTCGCGTCCGCAGGAGCTTCCGCAGGCACGTCCGCGGGGTGCATCCGCAGCTCAAGGGGCTATCCGACCTTAACAGAGCCAGTCAGCGTAACGGTAGGATCAAGCGCCTGAGCGTGAGCAAAAGCGCCTCCTGGACTGCATGAGCTTA
>CAKAPZ010000087.1 GCA_916720015.1 uncultured Atopobium sp.
GTCCGTGCTGAGGGAACGCCAGAGTGGATGGTTTCTGCACGCGTCTTTGAAGGAAATAGGCCAACTACTTCTATCTTTGGAAAAGAGCTTAATCCTCGTGCTATCGGCACACTTATTGCACTCTATGAGCACATTACCTTTGTTGAAGGTGTTGTGTGGGGCATTGATTCCTTTGATCAGTGGGGCGTAGAGCTTGGTAAACAGCTTGCAAAGCAGATTTTCCCTGCAATTCATAACGACGAAGAGCTGGCAAAGCAAGACGCTTCAACTCAGTCTCTTGTTGATTTCTATCGCAGAAACAGAACATAACACGTTACGTAACATAAAATTATTTTTTTATTTCATGTTAAGAAGGTCATCTTGTATGGCCTTCTTTCTTACTTTTAGAAATGTATTTCGAGGAGTGCTGAGCGGACATTTCTTTATCTAATATATGCAATATTGCTACTTTTATGTTCATATATGCAAAAAATTTCTGCATATCTATTTATGATGCTAGAACGCCTGTTCATCTAAAAGAAACTGAATCAATTGAATTATTTAAATAAAATTTAAAAAAAATAATACATCAAGAATATTAAAAATTTGCGAATGCCAATAGCGCATGTATACCTTTGTGTTATAACGGCTAGGCAAGTGACACTTGGCTTGGAATGTAAGTTTTGATGCATAGCAATTTACATAACAGGCTGGAAATTTTGTATTGGCGTAGTACGGCTGTTAATACAGGCGAAGTACAGCCACAGTGGTGATGTCTGGAATGGAGCAGTAATGAAGTACCTTTTGCTCGTAAGTCATGGAACGTTTGCACCAGGTCTGCATAGCGTAATGGACATGCTGATGGGACCCAGAGAAAACATCTTGAGCTACAGCATGGAAGATGGCGTGGGAGCAGCTGAATATAGAGAGAATTTGTCAAAAATTCTTGAGCCACTTACTGCTGACGACGAGGTTGTTGTTCTTGGTGACATTATCGGTGGTTCTCCACTTACTAATGCACTTGATCTTCTCGCCAAAAAAGGCCTGCTTTCCCATACCGTGGCATTTAGTGGTGCCAATCTTCCCATGGTAATTGGTGCTTTGATGGCTATCGATGATGGCCTAAGTGGTGAGGCTCTTGTGTCATCAATCCTGAACGAAGGAAAAAATGGCGTTAATCAGATCGTCTTAGCTCTTGAAGACGATGACGAGGAAGACCTTTAGTAATTACTGCAAGTACGCGTAGCTGCTTGCGTAAGAAATATGTTAGGAGAAAACATGATTTCATTTGTTCGTGTTGATGACCGCATGATTCATGGTCAGACAGTCACTCGTTGGGCCCTTGAGGTTCCTTGTGACGGAATCATTGCAGTTAATGATGCGGCTGCATCAAATCCTGTCCTTAAGTCTGCTTACAAGTCAGCAGCACCTGACAAGAAAGTATTTGTTTGGACATTTGATCACTTCAAAGAGAGCGCTCAGAAGGTTCTAGACAGCGATTCTCGTTATTTTCTTATTACTAAAAACCCAGTTGACATGAAGAAAATTCTTGTTGACTTTGGTTTTAAGCCAGGAATTAACACGGTCATTATCGGTCCTGGTAATGACCGTCCTGGTGCGGTAAAGCTGGGCAACAACCAGTCCTTTACTCAAGAAGAGGGACAGGCATTTGAAGATATAACCAAAGCTGGTTATACCGTTCAATTTGCTCTTCTTAAAGAAAAGGCAATTGGTGAGTGGCCTAAATTCCGCGAGAAGTTTGACGTAAAGTAGTATTCGGAAGGCGATTTTTATGGCAATTAATGCGTTTCAAGCTGCCCTTTTGGGTTTGTTTGCATGCCTTGCGTCACTACCTGGCATGGCTGGTACTACCGTAGGTAACTATACCCTCGGTCGTCCACTTGTTGCAGGTCTTGTCGTTGGTGTCATTCTTGGCGACGTCCAGACTGGCATTATTGTTGGTGCAGCAATCCAGTTGGTCTACATTGCACTCGTAACACCTGGTGGAACTGTTTCTGCTGACGTTCGTGCAGTTTCCTACATTGGTATTCCTCTAGCAATTCTTGCAATCAAGGCTTATGGTCTTGATCCAAGCTCTGTTGAGGCTGCATCTCAGGCAGCTGCTATTGGTGCAGCTGTTGGTACTCTTGGTACCGTCTTGTTCTACGGCACCGCTACCATGAACCTTGTATGGCAGGGTATTGGTTGGCGCGCAATGGAGAGCAAAGAGTGGGGTCGTATTAAGAAGACCATTCCAATGGTTGACTTTGTATTCCCTTGGGTTTCTCACATTATTTTCTCGTTCATTCCAACATTCTTCATTTGCATGGCTGGCGAGAGCATGGTTGGCATCATGAAGGAATACCTCCCTATGAACGGTATCCCAATGATGACCCTCTTCACCGTTGGTACCCTTCTTCCTACCGTTGGTGTTGCAATTTTGTGCAAGCAGGTTATTACTAAGCCTCTTGATTGGGTAACTTTTGCCTTTGGCTTTATCCTTGCTGGCGCACTTGGCCTGAACCTCATTGTCTCTGCAGTCGTAGCAGTCTTCTTTGCTGTTCTTAACTATCAGCTTCAGCAGGCAAAGAATGTTCGTTTGGCTGCTGCAGCATCAGGCAATGTAAGCGCAGACGATGAAGAAGAGGAGGATATTTAATCATGGCTGAAAAGAAAACCATTTCTCAGAAAGCACGTAATAAGTCTTTCTTGAGCTGGATTTACGGCAATCTTACCTGCTTCTCTCAGGAGCACATGCAGACATTTGGTTACCTTGCATCCATGCTTCCAATCGTTGACGAGCTTTACGATACTGATGACCAAAAGGTTGAGGCGCTTTCTACCTATACAACCTTCTTTAATACCGAGCCACAGATTGGTTCTATGGTTGTTGGCTTGACCGCTTCTCTTGAAGAGGCTCGCGCAAACGGCGAGGCAATCGACGACGAGACCATCAATGGTCTTCGCGCTGGTCTTATGGGCCCTCTTGCTGGTCTTGGTGACTCCATTATCGTTGGTACCTTTATTCCAATTCTTCTTGGAATTGCACTTGGCCTTTCTAAGGGTGGCTCCGTTCTTGGCCCACTGTTCTATGTTGTGGTCTGGAACCTCATTATGTACTTCGGCATGAAGTTTGCTTACGACCAGGGCTATAGCCTGGGTTCTTCTGCTGTTGAGGCACTTGTTGGTCCTGAGTCCGAGGCTCTCCGTAGCTCCATTGTTATGATTGGTACTATGGTCATTGGCTCTGTTGCTGCTACATGGATTAACGTCACCACTTCTCTGAATATTGCTGGTGTTGACATTCAGACAACACTTAATGGCATCTTCCCTAAGGTATTGAACCTTCTGTTTGTATACCTTTGCTGGTGGTTGATGACTAAGAAGAAGCTCAGCCCAACGGTTGTTATGCTTATTCTTGTTGTTGTAGCACTTGTTGGCGTTGTTATTGGCGTCTTCAACCCAGGTCTGTCTTACTAATTTTTTGCGCAAAATCCTGTCTGGCGCAGAAAAGACAAACGTAATAAAGTGGCATCGTCATACGGCGATGCCACTTTTGATTGAGAGTTTTTATGAGCAAGAAAAACTATGTAGGAGCAGCTTCTCATTCACACGAGGATAACCCTTTGGTTGTCGAGGCTCGTATGCAGACAAAAGCTCTTGGAACACTAAGCGTTTATAGAAGAGCCGCTTATTCTGGTATCGCAATTGGAGCATGGCTTATATATCTCAGCGTGTACGGAAGTCTTTCTACAAGTTCTATGGCAACGGCTGTGCTCGTGGGCGGCATAGTTCTTCTCGTCATATCTGTTCCTATAGCTGGAATTTTGCATGTAGGTATCTCAAGAGGAAAAAAGAACGTCGAGAAGATCATCAAAGCAATTGAAAAAAAATCGTCAAAAAATGCATAGAAGCGATACGATCTGTGCAAAGATTTCTCTAATAGGGTAGAGTATCTACAGCGCATTGAGCGGGTGCGGATGACGTGACACCTCGAACCTGGTCAGGGTCGGGAGACAGCAGCCATAAGGGGTCACTCGCGGGCATCCGTTCCCACTCAATGCGCTTTTCTTAGGCGTATAGTGTGTTTGCCGCGACATTTGTCACGACGATTGGACTTCGATGGGTTTTGTAAACTACATCATTGAGCTGCTTAGAGATCCTCGCGCATTTATTGCTTCAATGATTGCCACTGGCCCTCTTGCTGCGTACGGTTTTGTTTTTCTGATTGTTTTTATTGAGACCGGCGTAGTCTTTTTCCCATTTTTACCAGGTGATTCTCTGCTTTTTGCAGCAGGATTTTTTGCCCATAACGGTGGCTTTAATATTGTTTTGCTGCTTGTTATTACGTGGGCTGCCGCAATTCTTGGCGACCAGATGAACTTTATGATTGGCCACTTTTTTGGTCAAAAAATTATTGCTTCTGGAAAAGTCAAAGCACTTACTCCAGAGCATCTTGAGAAGACCCAGAAGTTTCTGGACAAGCATGGTCATCTGGCAATTTTCTTAGGGCGCTTCTTCCCCTTTATCCGCACGTTTGTGCCTTTTATTGCGGGTATGGGCGGTATGCACTGGCGCAACTTTGGCATCTATAACATTCTGGGCGGTCTTACCTGGTCCACGATGTTTGTACTTCTCGGCTATTTCTTTGGCGGCATTCCTGTAGTTCAGGAGCATTTTGAGCTGCTGATTGTGGGAATTGTTGCGGTCTCGATCATCCCTACAATTGTGGGAATTGTTCGTGGACGCATGCATAAGGGCGAGAAGAACGACGAAGAAGCCACAGATAAGGAAGAAGATAAGGTGCAGTAACAAGCCTTTGTACTTCTCGTAATTTGATGATAGAAATCCCGTCAGGAAAGACTCGGCCTGACGGGATTATTTTTACTCTTTGGAGAGCTGGTATGTATCAGTAAAGGTGACTGTCTGACCGTTTTC
>CAKAPZ010000088.1 GCA_916720015.1 uncultured Atopobium sp.
ATTTCTCGTGTCTAAGAAATGGGAGGCAGTTCAGTGTCGAGCGCTGTGCAATCGCTTAAGGTTTTAACCTCGCTTTGGCTATGCAGTCCATTTAGTTCTCAGCCTTCTTGATCTTCTCGCCAAGTTTTTTGTCAATGACGACGTAGAGATAGCCCAGGGCAACAAAGACAACAATCAGGATCACAATGGTCAAAGCAACTGTTGGGACTCCTAGCTTGTCAAAGTCCATAAATCCATAAGGCCAGCGAGACTTCTCTTTAATCTGCACGCCAAAGCCCAGAACCAAGACAATGATGTACGCAAAATACGTGAGTGGATACAAAGGCCAGATCAGAGGCTCTTTAAAGCTCATAGTTGGCTTCTCATCAAAGAGCAGCCAGTCCAAAACGGCGCAGATTGGGGTCACATCGTGCAGGATAAAATTGTTGAACTTAAAGACTCCATTTACAAAAACTTCGCCATGGTCAAGCAGGAAGTAAGCTACCAAGCCAGTTACCGTAATGCCCAGCATAAGCGTGTGCTTGACCGTTGGCATCCATGGCTTCTGAGCGGTCTCGGGATGCTTGTAAGCCTGGAAAAGCGCGCCCCAGAAATAGGCAACAAGCAGCACGTTAGAGATGTTGGTGAAGTAGTACAAGAAAGAAACGCGGAAGTTCATTCGGAAGACGCCCGCCGAATCACACAGCACAAAGGTGCCAATCACAGCAATAAATAGCTTAAAAATAAATGACGCTTTCTTTGATTTAATCAACGCAGTACCTCCTTCTGTAAAGCGAGAGGTCACTGTAAACCTAACATGCCGCGTCAAAAATACGTAATTCTCAGAGTTAACAGTTATGTTTCAAATGAAAAAGATTCAAAAAATGCGGTCCTCTCGATTTTGTGGCGAGAAGACCGTAGAGTCGCAAGAAAACCATGGAGTTGCAAGCTTTATCAGTGCGAACCTAAGATATGCGCAGAGCAAACCTTTGTCGTCTACCAGCGCCTAATTACTGCAGCGCATGCTTGATGACAAGAATTGGGTGGTGCAGTAAAAGTCGAGGACCTGTGGATTTCATGACCTCTTTGACTCGAGCTCGCATCTCTTTGCTATAGCAATGCGATTGGCATTTTGAACAAAACGTCTTTGTCTCAATGTGAGGACAGCGATCTACACGCGTATGTGCGTATTTCTCCAGCTCAGAGCACTCTTCGCACAAAGGCTCATGAGCTTTGGTGTGGTGGTGCTTCTCGCAATAGAAGCGAATCATGAGCGAGAAAAGATCTTTTTCTTTTTGGCGCTTCCGTTCAATTTCCTCAGGTGTCATTAGCTCACACGTCCCCCATCAACGGTGTAAACAACATCTGCAATTCCCATGGTAGAAGCCCTGTGAGAGACAAGAACCACGGATTTATGCTCGGTCTCTTTATCAAGCGAGCGCAAGATAATAGCCTCATTTAGACTGTCCAGGTTACTGGTTGGCTCATCGAGCAACATAAGTGGAGCATCATGCAGGAATGCGCGAGCAAGGCCAATACGCTGGCGTTCTCCACCAGAAAGCGAGTCACCAAGCTCTGCAACAGGTGTGTCGTAGCCCTGAGGCAGCGTGGAGATATACTCGTGAATTGAAGCCTTCTTGCATGCCTCAACAATCTCTTCATCTGTTGCGTCGAGCTTTGCGATGCGCAGATTGTTCTTGATGGAATCATGGTATAGATGCGTATCCTGCGTCATGTAGCTCTCAAGGTCTCGCAGGTTAGAGGTATTAATCTGCTCCAAAGGAGTTCCAGAAATCTCAATAGCACCAGGCGTTGCTGGCCAGAAACGCATCAAAAGTTTAAGTAGCGTAGACTTGCCAGAGCCGCTCTTTCCTACAATTCCCACGATCTTATCGGTAGGAATGTCAACGGAGATGTTGTCCAAAATCTGTTCGTCATCGTACGCAAATGAAAGCTGAGAAACGCGAACACCCTCATAGGAGATATCTTTTTGACCCTCTACGTCTTCAACCAGGGGTTTCTCGTCCAGAATATCTAGAACGCGATTGCCTGCAGCAAAAGTACTGGTCAGCGTTGTACCCAAAGCAGCCAAAGCCACAACAGGGCCAAACGAGCTCATCAATGCAATAGTGACAATAAAAGCATCGGTCATAAAAATCTGCTGGTTATAGGCCAGGTAGAACGAACTGAAGAACATAACAAGGCCGGAAAGCAAAATAACCGTTGACGTGACGGCATCGTTGACACCAAATGCCTTCTTAACTGCCTGTTGTCTGTCACTTAACTGGTCAGCTAGTTGACTTGTTTCCTCAATCATCTGCTCGCCAGTGTTATATTGCAGAATTTCGTCAAGACCACGCAGGTTATCAAGGGTAACCGTCGAGAGCTTACCAGCAAGATCTCTTGCTTCAGCAGAGTCCTGCTCGGAACGTTTAGACATAACAAGCGGAATTGCCACGCCAACTATCAGGTAAGAGACAAGTGCAATAACGCCTAAAATCCAGTTGGTAGTACTTGCAATAAACCACACCATAAAAATGCAGAACACAACTGCAATACAAATGGGCGAAATAGTGTGCGCATAGAAGACCTCAAGCAGCTCAATATCAGAGGTAATGACGCTCATCAGGTTACCTTTATTTTTGACCTCAAGCTTTGCAGGAGCAAGCTTTCTGAGCGCCGTGAACACACGGTCTCTAATAAGCGCAAGCAGTTTAAACGCAATAAAGTGGTTGCATTCCTGCTCGGCATAGCGCAGCAGACCGCGGACCAGGGCAAGCAAAAGCATGCCACCAAAAAGCAGCGCCATAGGAGAAGATGAAGCAAAGCCCATAGTACTGAGCAGCGCATATGCTCCAAAAATGCTGATGAACGTGGCGGCAAGGTTACCCAAGACTCCCATCAAAATTGCAAGTATCATAAAGCCAGCCAGCGGACGAACCAGCCCCACCAGTCTCAGCATAATAGTGAGCGCACTACGGCGAGAAGTACGTGCAGTTGTGGCGTTGTTCTTAACTTCTGTCTTCATTACGCCTCAACTCCTTTCACATAATTCTCAAGCTCGGTCTGGGCCTGCGTCATTCGCTTGTACTCGTCATTTGTTGCAAGCAACTCTTGATGAGTGCCACTTCCAACAACGCGACCACGTTGCATAACAACAATCTGATCGGCGTTTTTAACGTTTACCAGGCGGTGTGAAATTACCAGCACCATCTTCGTCTGAGCAAGTTGGTGGACCTGCTGCATGATGACGTCTTCACTCTCAACATCAATATTTGAAGTAGCTTCATCAAAGATATACATCTGGCTATTGTGAAGCAGGGCTCTGGCCAGCGCTAATCTCTGACGCTGACCACCAGACAAGTTGGAGCCCTTCTCGGCAACTGGAGCGTCAAGTCCACCTAAAGACTTTACGAACTCAGCAAGATTGACCTGTTCAAGGGCGTGCCAGAGCTGTTCTTCAGTTGCCTCTGGATTACCCATAGCAAGGTTGGAGCGAACACTTCCCATAAAGAGATGCGCTTGATGCCCAATATACGTAACGTTTTGAAGCAAATTCTGGTCAGAAATGTCTGACAAACTGGTATTTCCAAACAGAACATCGCCAGAATACGAGCGGAGTTTTCCGGTCAACAGTGCTGCAATTGTTGATTTTCCGCAGCCTGACTCTCCTACCAGGGCATTCAAAGAGTTAGCGCGCATTCCAAAAGAAACATTCACCAAGACGGGCTTCTCGCCGTCGTAAGAGAAAGAGACATTGTGCAAAGCGACATCACTAGAAGCTGGAACGGTCTTGGTACCCTGCTCTCGAACAGGCATATCAAGCAGGTCAAAGATCTTGTCCGACGCTGCCATACCGTTCATGGCAATGTGAAAATAACTGCCCAAAAGACGCATAGGCAGGAAGAATTCAGCCGAAATCAAAATGACAAAGACGCCTTCCCACATTAAGAGGAGGTGGTCATTTACCTGCTGAATTGCAAGAATTGTACCAAGCGCGCTTCCACCAAATGCAACCACGTCCATCACGGTGATGGAGTTGAGCTGCATGGTTAGAACCTTCATGGTAATACGCCTGAAGTGCTCGGCTTCCTCGTTCATCTGCTTGTGTTTAAAATCGTCAGCCTTGTAAATCTTTGCTGTGGTCAGACCCTGCAGGTTCTCCAAAAACGTATCGCCAAGCTGCGTATACTGGCCCCAATACTTAGACAAAAGCTTCTTTGCAAACTTCCGGATAAGAACGATGGTCATTGGGATGAGCGGAACAAATACCAGCAAAACAATGCCAACTACCGGACTAATAAAAAGCAACGTCAGGAATAATGTCAGTGGCGCCAAAGCTGCATAGAAGAACTGTGGTAGATACTGCGCAAAATACGTTTCTAGCTGGTCAACGCCTTCAACTGCCAGCTGAACAATCTCACTGGTCGCATATGAATTTTTATACGAGGGACCAAACTCTAAAAGCTTCTGATAGATTTTCTCGCGAAGGGTCTTTTTAACTCTTCTAGCTGCGTAAAAGCTTGTCTTGTGCTGAGCAAGTTTGCAGAAATACCTAATCACAATAGCAATAAGGCAAAGTGCGATAAATACCAGCTGCTCTTCAAAGACAAAATAATCCATGAACAGAGCTTGTATCATTCTTGCCAGAGAATACATAAATACGATATTGGCGAGAAGCGCAATCCACTGGTAAAGCACGGTCAAGCCAATGTATTTTTTGCTCTCCTCAATAAGGGCAATGAGGCGTTTGTTGATCATCATAAAAACTTCTCTCG
>CAKAPZ010000089.1 GCA_916720015.1 uncultured Atopobium sp.
GCCTCTTGACCTTGAGCCCGAGAACATCGAACGTGTGGTCTTGGTGGTAGAGCGGGAATCCTGGAGCATAATGCGCCCCTCATCGTAAGAAAAGCCAGGTAGATCCCACGAAGGAATTAACGCATTTGTGAAATATTCAATTTCTCTAAGCGGTGTGACTTCGTCTGGTCCCATGAATGTATAGGCCTGACCTGCGGCTCCGGCGCGGCCTGTTCGTCCAATGCGGTGAACGTAATCCTCAGGGTCAAGTGGCACGTCAAAGTTGATAACGGCGTCAATGCCCTGGATATCAATGCCGCGGCTCATAACGTCGGTTGCAACAAGGACCTGAATAGCGCCGCTGCGGAATCGCTCAAGCGCTTTTGCGCGAGCCTTTTGCGGACGGTCCGCGTGCATAACATCAACCTTTAGACCTGCGGTTTTGAGGTTTTTGTAAATGCTGTCAACGCGTGACTTTGTCCTACAGAACACCAAAACGCGCTCTGGCGCAGGATCAAAGGAGTCGATAAGCGCCTTCAAGAGCTGCGGTTTTTGCCCCTGGGTAACTGAGCACAAATGTTGCTCGATTGTTGCTGCAGTTTGTCCCGTTCTTGCAATTTCGATGCGCTCCGCGTCCTTGAGCAGCGCATCTATGGTTGAGGTAATTGACGTGGGGAGTGTTGCCGAGAAAAGCAGTGTTTGATGTGCCTTGGGAAGCTGCTCCATAATGCGGCGAACGCTTGGCCAAAATCCCATGTCAAGCATGCGATCCGCCTCGTCGAGTACCAGCACCTGGATGTTCTCTAGGCTTGTATGTTTCTTGTCGAGAAGATCAATCAAGCGGCCAGGTGTTGCTACCAGCACATCGCAACCTTTTTGCAGAGCGGTAATCTGGTGCTTATAGCGAGCGCCACCGGTAACAATGACGGCCTGCTGACCAGTGGATTCGCAAACGCTTTTAGCGACGTCATCAATTTGGGCAGCTAGCTCTCGCGTTGGGGTGATGATGAGCGCGCGGGGATAGGCGTTGCGTTTGGTGCTGCCGCGTCTGGCGTCGCCGCGCTTTGCGCCGCGTCCGGCGGCTGCGTTGTGTTCGGCAGCTGCGTTGCGCTCCTTGGCGTCGGGCTTCTCGGCCCCACCGGGTTTCTCGACAGCAATGCGCTGCAGCGTAGGCAACATAAACGCTGCAGTTTTACCTGTTCCCGTTTGCGCTGACGCAACAACGTCCTTGCCCGCCAGGACGGCGGGAATTGCCGCGGCCTGCACGGGAGTGGGCATGTTAAACCCAAGTGTTGCTACGCCTGCCAGAATTTGCTCGTTTAGCCCGAGCTCGGCAAAAGTTATTTCCATACAAACAAGTATACTTATGTGCAACGATTAGCCAAAGGAAGTTACCATGCCTATTAATATTCCAGATGGTTTACCAGCTAAGAAGACGCTGCAAGAGGAGCGTATTTTTGCGCTTGAGGAAGAAGTTGCAGAACACCAGGAGATTCGCCCGCTGCGCTTGGCAATTTTGAATTTAATGCCCAAGAAAATTCAGACTGAAACGCAGATTCTCCGTCTGATTTCAAAGTCTCCTATTCAGGTTACGTGTGACTTTATGCGTATCTCTTCGCACGAATCTAAAAATACTGCCGCTGACCACCTGGTAACGTTTTATTCAACTTTTGATGACTTCAAAGATAAAAATTATGACGGTCTGATTGTTACCGGCGCTCCTATCGAGGACCTTAAATACGAGGACGTTGACTACTGGGATGAGTTTTGTCGCATTGTTGATTGGTCTCAGGAGCACGTCTTTTCTACCATGTACCTGTGTTGGGGCGCACTAGCCGGCCTGTATTACTTGCACGATATTCCCAAGAAGATGCTGGGTGCTAAGCTCTTTGGTATTTTCCCACAGCGTTTATGCGATGAGTATTGCTTCCTTACTAATGGATTTGACGAGGTACATTACATGCCGCATTCTCGTCATGCTGCGATTGAGACATCGGCTCTGGTAGACCACCCTGAGCTTGCCGTACTTTCTGAGGGCTTTACCAGCGGTCCTGCACTTCTCGCCACAAGAGACTTTCACGAGATTTTTGTAACCGGTCATTTTGAATATGACCGCGATACGCTTGCAGAGGAGTATTGGCGCGACTTCCATAAGGGTCTGCCTATTCGTCTGCCGGAGAATTACTTCCCTGATAACGATCCAGAAAAGCAGCCACTGTTTACCTGGCGCGCTCATGCCAACTTGCTGTATCGCAACTGGATTAACTGGGTGTACCAGATGACGCCGTACAAGACAGACGAGATACCTGCGGCTATTGCAGATCTTCGTCAACGTGTTTCCGAGGCTGATCCTGACGCAAGGATGACTGGTAGGTTCTAAGCAGGCATTTGCACGGTGACCGAATTGCCAGCGCTTGTAACTGGCTGGACATCATTAATACAATAAAATAATTGATTGATACACGCGTATGAAGCTACGTGTAGAAACACGTATAGAGAGGATACGTTGATGAAGGTTGTCATTGCTTCAGATATTCACGGCGCTGCCGACTATTGCGAGAAGCTCATGCAGGTCATAGAGGAGGAGCAGCCAAAGTACGTTTTGCTTCTGGGAGACCTGCTTTATCACGGTCCTCGTAACGATCTTCCTGCAGACTACGCTCCAAAGCGCGTTATTGAGATGTTGAACAGCATTTCCGATAAGGTCATTGCGGTCCGCGGAAATTGCGAGGCAGAGGTTGACCAGATGGTTCTGGACTTCCCTTGCATGGCTGATTACAACATCTTGTTTGATAAGGATCCAAAGACTGGCAAGCAGTTCACCATCTTCTTTACGCATGGTCATGTGTTTGGACCTGGTGTTCATAACAGCGTTGATAAATGGCCTCAGATGCCAAGCCTTGATGCGTTTGTCTACGGTCACACGCATAGAAAGTATAACGAGAAGGGCCATGATCATCCTGAGGTCACCGTGTTTAACCCAGGTTCCGTGGGTATTCCAAAGGATGGTACCCATAGCTGCGGAATCTATGAGGATGGCGAGTTTAGGCACGTAATCCTTGGTGAGTAAGTATCGTCCATCGTTAAAAAGCCACGCATCTTACGAAAAAATGGCGAGAAGACCAATCGATCTTCTCGCCTTATTTGTGTCTTGTGACGTGCGATTTTCTAGTCAGCATTACTTCCTAGAAAGTGTGTCAGTATTCCAAGTACTGCTCTGAGAGCTGATGGTTACAGTTCTTCCACCGTTAGTGGAAGAGAGGGTGAATGGCTCGCTCCTCTGGCTTACCTGGCCGTTGAAGTCAAGCTCAAGCTTGGATTCGTCACCAGTCCAGGTACCATGAACCTCAGGTTGACCACCAATACGCCAAATGACCGTACCATCTTTCTGGATGACAACCTCCATAGGCTTGCCGTCAGTGCCGGTACCGCTGTAGGTACCAACCCACTTTTGAGCTTTCTTGTGGTCTTCCTCGGATTTCTTGTCTTTATCCTTCTGCTCTTGCTCTTTTTTGGTCTTCTCGGCCACGCCAGATTTAAGAGTTTCGCCCTTCTTTATCTGGTCAGATACGCGAGAGTGGTATGAATCATAGGTTGAATTGTTGCCAGTATCGTCGCCCCAGATTACTTTTTCGTGTTCAATATCTCCGAGAAGAGCTTGCAGCTCAACAAGCTTATTTGCTACAGACTTTTGATCCATAGTATTTGCGGTATCTGTATCGTTGAAGCTGTTTGCAGTTAGCCTGCGCTTGTAGTCGGCCTCAAACCAGTCGCGAATGCTCTTCTGTCGATCAGAGATTGTGCTGTTTAGAATGTTGACTCCCGAATCATCGGTGCCGTTAGGAAGGTGGAACTGGCCGTTCTTTTGGTCAGTTTGAATCTGCTCTTGAATTTCGTTGAGTTTTTCGTACTGGTTAAGAAGTTCAACACGACTGCTGTCACTGCGAGGATCAACGCCAACGCTCTCAATCTGCTCCTGATAGGTTGCAATGCGCTGCTGGACGGCGCTGCGCTTGGCTGCGTCGTCTTGGTGGGACTGAATGACCCAAGCAATGGCCAGTACACCCACAACCAGAACAGCCGCAAGCAGGCCAAATGCCACTTTGCGGAGTGTGTCCGAGCCGTCCTTGGTTTGCTTGCGCTCAACGGAACTAGGTCCGCTTGAAACAACGGTGAACTGCGAAGGGTCAAAGTGCGAAATAGCAGTTGAATCAACGTCGTCAGAGGTGAAGACGTCGATGCGATCTGGGTCATTAATGAAGGTTGTGGGCTCCTCGGCAGAAACGTTGGAGTTTGCGATTACGGTAGGGTCTGCGTCAGCATCTGCGTCAGCGTCTGCAACGGCGTCCGAGTCGGTGATAGCGGTAGGCGCCTCATCTGGAGTGATGTAGGAGTCATCTGCCGATACCTCTAGGAGTGAGGTTTCTGCAGCAGTTGTGTCTTCGTCATCGATTGGATACTCTGCTAGGACAGTTGCGTCTGCATCAGTTACGGTTTCAGCTGGCTCATCAGCTTCTGCTGGTGTGATGACCTCGGTGGCTGTGGTGGAGTTGTCGGGTGCGGTTTCTGGTGCGGGTTCTGTGGACTCGGCGAGCGCATCGGGTTTCTCGACGTCTGCGGCGTCCGTGACGTCAGAAAGCATCTGTCCGCAGTTGGAACAGAACTTTGCGTGCTTGCTAATTTCAGCTCCGCAGTT
>CAKAPZ010000090.1 GCA_916720015.1 uncultured Atopobium sp.
GAGCCTCTTCCAACATCTTCTGATAGTCAGTTGAAACAACCTGCACAAAGAACTTCTGCTCAGGAAGCAGATACTCCACGAACTCCTTGATTACCTGCTCAGGTTGCTTGCCACTTCTAGTGATGATTGCAGGATTAGTGGTAACTCCATCAATAGTCAAAAGCTCGTCAAGCTGCTTAACTGCCTCAAGATCAGCTGTGTCTAGAATAAACTCCATACGCGTCTCCCCTTCATCACTAGGGCATCTATGTGCTAAGAACTATTCTAGCCGTTGTACTTCTCGCCATGAGCTGCTATTTCATCTTATCTCCGAACGGCGGCGCCGGTGAAGTGTGTAGAAGTTAGTCAAAATCTACTGAATTAACCAGCGGAATCCTAATGGTAAACACAGAACCCTGAGGGTTGTTTTCAGAGACTGTTATGGAAGCTTCATGCCGCTTCAAGATGGTCTTGACCAATGAAAGACCAATGCCTGCGCCGCCGAACTCTCTGGATCGTGACTTATTCACCCTGTAGAACGGTTCAAATACAAGCTCTCTTTGCTCAGGCGCAATGCCCACTCCTGTATCGGCAATTGTAACAAGACATTCTTGACCCCTAGTTTCTAGAGTAATGTTAACTGAACCTTCTTCATTGTTATAACGAATGGCATTTTCAACCAGGTTGTAAAGAGCTCGATATAGCAGATTGGCATTTCCTTTAACGGTAAAAGTCTGTGTCTCAGATTGTGCCTTGGGCTGTACATCAATCTGCGTGTTAACCTGCACATTGACCATATTATTTTGAGCGACCGATTTAAGATCATCCACGACCGTTTTAATTACTGAATCAAGAGAAACGTCCTCAACCTCTCCTAGCTCAGATGTCTCCGCAAATTCCAAAAGGTCAGTGATGATGGAAGATAGGCGGTCAATGTATATCTCCATCGTAGTTACAAGCTCGTCATATTCATGCTGTTCGCGTTTCTTTTTCTTGAAAACGTCAAGCTTGGTCCGCAGCACTGCAATTGGCGTTCTAAGCTCGTGAGCTGCGCTAGCCGAGAAACGCCTCTGCATTGCAAATGCTTCATCTAGTTGCTCAGTCATTTGATTAAATGACTTAACCAGCTCCTGAATCTCTTCTCCACCGCCCTCAATTTCAATGGAATCAGACAATGTATTTGGGCTAATTTCTTTCATGTGAGCAGAGAGTTGTTGAACTGGCTTGGTATAGTGGCCTATTAAAAAGTAAGCTACACAGCTTCCTGCAACAATCACAAAGAGCAAGATGCCTAACGCGTCAAACAAAATAGAGCGTTCGATAGCATCTACATCCAAAACGATAGAAAGAGCTCCCTGGTTGATGGCGTTGGCTGCAGCTAGTTCCAGCAGCTCAGAAGTCGAGCGATACACAAGCCAGGTCAAAACAACGCAACAGCACACCAATAAGCCCACCATAAGAAGAGTGAGTTGGGCACGAATCGAGCGCATTGGCTTTGGGATTATTTCACTTATCTTAGTCATCGCTGTCCCTCTTAAAGCAATAACCCTCTCCCACTTTGTTAGAAATTGGGTCATATCCAAGAGCTTCTCGTAACTTTTTTCTTATAGCGAAAATATGCACACGCACAGAATTGCTGAATAGATCCACGTTGCTATCCCACGCATGCGCCATTAGCTCTTCACTACTCACAACCGCTCCAGCGTGTCGCATCAGATACTCTAAAATTGCGAGCTCTTTCTTAGTGAGATTAACCTGAACGTCTCCAACAAAAACTTGTCGAGCCGTAGTGTCAAACCGAAGTTCTCCCAACGTCAAAGACGCTTCTCCATGCGTATATTCGCGGCGCAAGAGCGTCCTAATACGGGCCTCAAGTTCACCAAACGCAAAGGGTTTTATAAGGTAGTCATCAGCACCCGCGTCTAATCCAACAATGCGATCAGACACCGATGAACGCGCAGAAAGAATCAGCACCTTTGTCTCTGAGTGCTCTGCACGCAGGGCGCGCAGCAAATCAAGCCCATCGATGCCAGGAAGATTAAGATCAAGCAAGATAAGGTCATATTGCTCAAGCTGAGCCATTTCAAGAGCCTGAGTGCCGTTGTCAACAAGATCAACGTAATAACCGTCCAGCTCAAGCCCCTCTCCAATAGAGGCAAGCAGCTCTTTTTCATCTTCCACTACAAGGATTTTCAATTCTTCCCTTTCAAATGCAGCTTGATGCTATTAGCAAGTATTAGAGTACGCCTGGACCAAGCTCAACTGACTCAGCCCAAGCGTACTTCATACAACATTTCAAATGCTAACCGATTAAACCCTACGGCGAGAAGTTCTTCTCGCCGTGTGCCGTGAGTGGTATGTAAGTTTCTATAACCTACTTTGCTTGAGCGAGGGCCTGGTCAACGCGCTTTTGAAGTTCGCTACCCTGGAGCTTGCTGGCACCACCGGTGATTGGATCGCCTACGAGTCTACCGTTCTGATCGATGACCATAGTAGTTGGGAATGCTGTTAGACCTTCGATAACGTGACCGCCATCGCTGTGAGGATCAAGAGCGACGTTTCCGTAGGTAACGCCCTGCTTCTGGAGAATATTCACAGCCTCCTTCCTAGCGTCGTCCGTGTATGCGGCTTCGGCGTTAACACCCAGGACATTGACACCTTTATCCTTATAGGTATCCGCAAGTTCTTGAAGCATTGGCATCTCCTGAATGCAACCAGTACAGCCATTGAACCAGAAGGTCAGAACAGTGACCTTATTCTGTCCAAATACAGTGTTGTCATAGGTAGCGCCAGTAGTGATATCTGTTGCCTTAAAATCTGGGAAGGTATCGCCGTCCTTGAGGTGCAGTTTTGATGCCGCCTCAGGTGGAACTGCAGCGGAATTCTGCTGCTCGGCAGTTGGAGCGGTTGTTGTGCCTGTGTTGCCAGTACCACCAACGCTGCATCCAACAAGCGCAACTGCCATAAGTAGGCCAGCGACATACGTCAGGGATTTTGTTACAAATTTTTTCATTTCATAGTCCTTTCTGTCTTTTCTACGTATAAAACGTAGCTATACACGTTTTATGACACTTACTTTATTGAGCTTGTCGCCTGTAAATCAGCCAAGCGCTTTGCTGTAGCAACCTTTTCCGACTGCTCAATTTTCTTGATGATTAACAGGAGTTTTGCATCAATCGCATGAACGGGACATACCTTTATGCACTCTCCACAGCGAATGCACTCAAGAGCTGCGTTATTCTTCGTAATATCTACGTCCATCTTGCATGTACGCGCACACTTTCCGCAGCTTACACAGGTCTTCTCGTCAACTCGATACTGCAAAATTGAGATGCGATTGAACAGAGAATAAAAAGCCCCGAGCGGGCAAATCCATTTGCAAAAAGGACGATAAAACATGATGCTCAACAGTACGACAGTTGCCAGAATGCTGAACTTCATCGTAAAAAGTGTGCCCAGAGCTGCCCTAATGCTGACATCTGCTAAAGAAAGCGGAATTGCTCCCTCAAGAATTCCCTGTGGACAAACATACTTACAGAAATAAGGCTCTCCCATTCCTACGGCATTTTGAATCAAAGCTGGTAGAGCCCAGACAAGCACAATTAATATGACGTACTTCAAATAGCGCAAGGCTTTGAGCTTTTTAGTGCTAAATTTTTTTGGGAATGGAATCTTGTGGAGAAGATCTTGTACCCAGCCAAATGGACAAAGAAATCCGCAGACAAACCTGCCTAGCAAAGTTCCAATGAGAATCAAAATGCCCGTAATGTAATACGAGAAGCTGAATTTAGAAGATCCAACTACCGCCTGAAATGCTCCAATAGGGCAAGCACCCGTAGCTGCTGGGCAGGAATAACAGTTAAGTCCAGGGACACAGACTGACTTTGCTGGACCAGTATAGATAGTTCCCTTAGCAAAATTTGTTAGGTGAGGGTTGGTTAGAAAGGTTGCGCATGCCTGTACAAAACCTCTTTTAGTGATAAATTCTCGCACTTTCTTTCCAAGAGATTTAATACCTGAGAGTGCTTTCATGCAGGCCACCTAACCAATACCTACACACTCAAGGCAGATTCGTACCGCTTTTCCCAATACGGTATCAACCTCTCCGCGAGAAGCGCCATAGACTACAAATGCACATCCTAGCAGCAAAAATAGAATAGGTAGGATACGTAGGCGACAGCTCCAACCACAAGCTTGCTTTGATTTCATAGATACTCCCTTCTCCTGGCTCTAGTACAACAGAAGGGGTGTTAAATCACTGTTAAGCTGATTTAAATTTTCCAGAAAGGGTTACAAATAGCTGCTCAAATATCTTTTGGATTTCTACGAATGTCATGGCAATGACATGGCAATAGCTCTTAAATACACCTTAAATGTGATTCAAGTGTGACCCAAAAGTTGCCATGAAATTTTTTATATAAATCTCCGAACTTATAAAATATGCAATCACATAAAACCGCAGGTACACGGCTTGCGAATAAATCGGGCCTTCTTGTCATCGACTCAGGAAGCAAATTTCAGATCTCCACAACACACCTATGACAGATAATCTGTCAAAAAGACGTATACATGACGCCGAAAATAGCTAAAACGTGCAGATTATCTTCATTTGATGTGTAATATGGCCGTAA